>JAQBPL010000392.1 GCA_028287545.1 Vulcanimicrobiota bacterium
GGCCGGCCTCGCGGCGTCTGCGATCACGGCCGGAATTACTGCGACCGCGACCGGCGTGAACTTCAAGGTCACGGGCGCATCCGGACTCGCTGCCGTGCGCATCGGATCACCGTCGACGTGGCTCGCCGCCGTGTCGCGCCGCCTGCGCAGCTGGGACGTGATGTTCTGGACGCCGGATCCGTGGCTGCGCTCGTACCTCGTCGGCAAAACCGAAGCGGTGTTCAAACCCGGCCAGAAGATCACGCTGGTTGATCAGTCCGAAGCGACGATCATCGGCACGGCGGGCACGCTATCGTTCAACACGCGTTCGAGCGATGCGGCCGGCCGCGACAACCTGTTCCTCGCACGCACGCGGTGGCTCGTCGAGTTCACTGTCACGCGCATCGTGCAGAAAGCGCCGGTCGTCGCCGCGACGGTGACGCTCGACCCGGTCCCGATCGACCTCACGACGCCGTTTCCGGCATCGATGCTCTAGCCTCGACCCCATCAACCACCCCGAGGACGTCTGCGCGAGCGGGCGTCTTTTGCTATTCCGGAGGGCTCATGCCTAACGTCGCACCAGATCGGATCGCCGTCGTGACGGGACCGATCTCGTTTACCGAAACCGACGCTGACGGCAAGCCCGTAGCGGACACGGTCACGTTCTCCATCGGAGACGTCATCCACGATGAAGCGCTGGTGCAAAAACTGCACAACAGCGGCTTCCATCACGCGCTTAGCGTCACCGAACACACCGAGCATCACTGCCCGGCCGACTGCGAGAAAGCCACGCCGCCCGCCGCGCCGGCCGTGAAGGCCGCCCGGTCGTCATTCGTGAGCACATCGCCCGCGCCGTCGACGATCGCCGCGCCCGTCGACGCTTCTTCGTCCATCGAGGTGAAATAACGTGGGTACCGCTACCGTCGTTTTCAACCAAAACCTCGCCGCGCTCGATGTTCCGGACGGACTCGTCATCGACGTTCAGACGCAGCAGGCGGGCACACTCGTTCCGGGCTCGATCAACGAAACCGATTTCGTCGGCACCTCGACGTGGGGCCAGTTTAACGTCTCGACGTTGCATGCAACGCCAGGGCAACTCCTCAAGCAGCGCGGCCGCCCGCAAGTGCGCGCAAACGACATCGCGACGTTCGCCAAGATCGCGCTGAACGCGGGCGTGCAGACCGTGCGCTCCGTGCGCGTCGGTAGCGGCACGCAAGTCGCTCCGGTGCTGCCGCTGATGGGCGCCGGGTCGCCGATCCTCGCGCCGGTGCTTAACGCGCCGACAACGGCCACCACGGGCGGCACACTCGCGGCGGGCGCATGGAAATACGTCCTGACCGCGATCAACGCGCAAGGCCAGACGATCGCATCGAACGAGCAGTCGATCACCACGACCGGCTCGACCTCGACCGTGACGAACACCTGGGCGGCCGTCACCGGCGCGACCGGATACCTGATGTACCGTACCGCCGTCGGGGGCGCCACCGCGACGGAACTCCTACTCTCGACTGGCACGCTGGGCTTGGTCCTCACCTTCACGGACACCGGTTCGGGCACGCTCGGAGTGCTGTCGCCGCCGACGAGCAACACCACCGGCACGCCGACCGCGTTCAACACGCTGACCGGCCTCTACGCGGGCTCAGCGATGAACCCGCCGGCCGGAAACCCCGCTGGCGGCGTGGCTGCAACGACGATCTTCAACTACAGCCCCGGGACGCCGATCTCGCAGCAAAATACGACCGGCAACTCGCAAAAGGTGTTCGTCGACATGACGGTCACGACGCCGCTCGGCAACGAGGTCTACCAAAACCTCGATGGCAACGTGTTCACGGCGGGTTCGCCCGGCACGTGGAAGATCGATCCGACCGCGCTCTCCAACGCGGTCGTGGCGGCGGTCAACGCCGGCACGCCGCTCCGTGGCGCATCGCAGTTCTTCGTCTCGTCGGTTCCGGCCGGCGTCGCCAGCGCGGGCGCGCCGATCATCGGCACCGCTAACGTGCTGACCACGCAGGGCACGGACGGGATCGACTTCGCAAACGCCGCCGCACTCGATGCCGCGATGCTCGGCTCCAACACCGCATCGCCCGTAACGGGCATGTACGCCTTCTCGGGTCAGATCTCGGGCGGCGTCGTGTCTCTCATCGGAAACTCGGACGTCTCGACCGTCGCCGGGCTGCTGCTCGCGTTCGCGAAGTCGAACAACGCCGCGAGCGTGATATCGTTCCCCGACGGCACGCCGTCAACGGGCGCCGGCAGTTCCATCGATCTACTCGCGCAATACGGCTTCAAAGACTCGTCGTTCACGCCGTTCCACGGCGATTGGGCCGAGATGATCGACGCCGACAACGGCGCGATCCATCGGTTCGTTGATCCGGCCGCGCTCGCGGCGATTCAGTTCGCGATCACGAGCGTTCCGCGCTCGCCCGCGAACCTCGGCTTCCCGTTCGTCGTCGGCACCTCGCGCGTGCGGTCGAACGGATCGAGCAACGTCCCCTATGGCGCGGGCGAAGAGCTCGCGCTCGAAAAAGGCGGCGTCAACTACTGGACAAACCAAACGTCCGGTGCCGTCGGGTTCGCGATCGCGCACAACAAGAACAGCCTCGGTAAAACGGCCGGCACGCCCGGAAACATCGCCTACTGGCGCAACCTCCAGTTCGCGATCAAGACGTTCGACTCGCCGATCGTCGGCGCGATCGTCGGCGGCGATCAGGGCTTCGACGGCGGCGACGACACGCAGCGCGCAAACGCACGCGCGCTGTTCAACGACACGATCTCGGGCTGGCAGAAAGGCGGCATCTTCGACGGCAAGGTGCCGCAAGTGCTCTGCGATCTGAGCAACAACAGCCCCGGCCGCGGGATGCTGCGCGTCGACATCTACCTGCAGCAGCGCGAGATCATCGACGTCGTCGCGGTCGGGCTCATGTCCGGCGTCGGCCCGCTCGTCTCAATCACGCCGCAGACCGCCTAACACTCGGCATCGGCCGCACCACATGACGCCCGCCGGCATTGCGCCGCGCGGGCGTCTCGCTTTGCACGCTCCGAGGAGGGCAGTCTTTCATGGGTCAGGATCGCACCGGACTATCTCAAAACGTCGGCACCGAATGGGACCTCCAACTCGTCGTGAACGGCCAGGTCGTCGCGGAGTTTGGTCTGCTCGAGACGCGCGATCGCAAGGTCGAAGGTAATCTCGTCACCACGACGCCGTCGAACAGCAACGGCGTGCCGGTCGAGCGCTGGATTCCGCTCAAATACACGCACACGTTCTCGTACGTTCGGCAAGACGACACGTTCGATGACATGGTACTCGCAATCTTCGCCGCGTACCGCGCGCAAGGCGCGAACGTGCAGTGGAGCGGTACGGAAACCGTTGTCAACAACGGGAACGCGTCGCAATACCACTGGACCGGCGGCACGTTCGTGCCCGGCGCAATGGGCAACATCAAGGGCGCGGACAAGACCGACGGCGTCACGTTCGAGATCCACTGGACGGACGTCGTGAAAACCCGCGGCGCTTCGAACGCGCCGAGCCTCACGGTCGGCACCGGCCTCTAGGCTTGCCGCTCGCGCTACGAAGCGCGGGAAGAGACGCGTGCCGCTGCGCGCGCGGTAAGACGCACGCCACCGTGCGGTAAGGGCCTCGGCCCAGGTGG
>JAQBPL010000398.1 GCA_028287545.1 Vulcanimicrobiota bacterium
GGATCCTGCTGATCGCCGGCGGCCCGCGGGTGACGAACCTGCTCGCCGCCGAGCTCGGCTACGACGCCGGCTTCGGCCGCGGAACGTTGCCCAGCGACGTCGCCACGTTCATCGCGCGGCGGATCGCCGAGCGCGCCGCGGCGTGAGAGCCTGCCTCGCGGCGCTCGCCGGCTGTGCCGCGATCGCCTGCGCCGTTCCGGCGCTGGCCGTCGATCGCAGCGTGGGCGCCGATGTGCCCAAGCCCGTCGCGTCGGGCGCGCCGTGGACCGACGCCGAGATGGCATCGCTCTCGGCGAACGTCGACATGGCGATGGCGGGATCGGGCGCGGTGCGCGGCGCGCACGTCGGACTGTACGCGATCGACGCGCGCGACGGACGCGTCCTCTACCAGCGCGGCGGCGACGATGCGTTTCAGCCGGCGTCGACGTTCAAACTTGTGGTCGGGAGCGCCGCGCTCGAGAAGCTCGGTCCCGATTTCCGTTTTCACACCGAGGCGCTGGCGACGGGCGAGGTCGCGGGCGGACTGCTCAACGGCGAGCTCGTGCTGCGCGGCGGCGGCGATCCGTTTCTGAACGCCGCCGATCTCGACGCGGCGGCAACCGCCGTCGCGAAGGCCGGAATCACGCGCGTCGCGCGCGGCGTGCGGATCGACGACTCGCACTTCGAGGCGCCGGGCTACCTGCCGGGCTGGAACTGGGACGACTTCGCGTACTACTACGCACCGGTCGTCGGCGCGCTCGCGTTCGAGGAGAACGTCGTGCACCTGACGATCGCGCCGGGAGCGAATCCGGGCGACCCGGCGACCGTCACCGCCGCGCCGATCGGTCTGGTTGCGGGGCCGAGCGTCGGCTGTCCGCCGACGGCGTCGGTGCACGTACTGGCGTACGCGACGACCGGCGCGGCCGGCGCGAAGGACACGATCGACATCGAGCGCGAGCGTTCGGGCTGCATCCGCGTCACCGGGACGATCCCCGCCGGCGCGAAGCCCGACACCGTCGACGCTGCGGTCGTGAGCCCTGCGGTATACGCGCACGACGCGTTCGTCGCGGCCTTGCAGCGGCACGGCGTCGAGTCGACGGAGGTCGCGCCGGCCGCCGGACCGTGGCCCGACGAGCATCGCGTCGTCCTCGCACCGAACGCGAGCGCCACGGTTCTGTGGTCGCACGACTCCGAGCCGCTGCGCGACGCGCTCGCGGACCTGTGGCTGCCCAGCGACAACCTCGTCGCAGAGCTCCTGCTGCGCCAAATCGGTTTCGCGCAGGACGGCGCTCCGGGGACGACCGCGCACGGGATCGCCGTGGAGACCGCATGGCTCAAGGGGCTCGGGATCGACACCGCGGCGCTCGCGATCGACGACGGCAGCGGCCTCTCGACCTACGACCGCATCACGCCGCACGATCTCGTCACCGTGCTCAAGCACGACTGGGACGGACCCAACCGTGACGTCGTCCTCGACGCGCTCCCGATCGCCGGCGTGCGCGGGACGCTCAAGTCCGCGTTCGCCGGAACGGCCGCCGAGCGGCACGTCTTCGCGAAGACCGGTTCGCTCTCGCACGTCAGCACGCTCGCCGGCTACGCCGCGAACAAGAAGCACGGTGCGGTGATCTTCGCGTTTCAAGTCGACGACTGGGTGGGTCAGAGCGCCGCGCTGCGCGAGCTGCGCGCGCGCGTGCTGGCGCATTTCGTGGAGGATTGATGCTCGGCGCGCACTTCGAACGCGAGATCCGCGAACAGCCCGACGTGTGGCGGCGGATCGCCGAATCCGACGGCGCCCAGCGTTTCGCGAGCGCCGTCGCCGGACGCGACGTGCTGTTTTTGGGAAGCGGAAGCTCGCTGTTCGTGGGGATGCTCGGCGCGCTCGCGTTCCGGCGGCGCGGGATTCGCGCCTCGGCGCTCGCGGCGACCGAGGCGCGCTTCGACAACGCGGCCTACCGCGACGCGTGCGTCGTCGCGCTCTCGCAGAGCGGACGTTCCGCCGACCTGCTGGACGCGATCGACCGGCTCGCTCCCTCGCGTCTGGTCGCCCTTACGAACGACGTCGCCTCGCCGCTGGCTGAACGCGCGGAGATCGTGATCGACGTGCTCGCCGGGCCCGAAGTGGCCGTCCCGGCCAGCAAGAGCGTCAGCTCGATGGCGGCGATCCTGTTGTGGGCGGCAGCGCTCACCGGCGGGACGCGAAACCGAACGGCGCAGACGCTCGTCGAGACGGCCGAAGACGTGCGCGCATGGCTCGACGGCACCGGCGTGCACGACGTCGAGGCGGCGGCCCGCCGCATCGCGCGCCGGCGCAGCGTCGCGGTCGTCGCCGCCGGATACGGCGTCCCGATCGCCTACGAGCTCGCGCTCAAGATCAAGGAGGCCAGTTACCTCCACGCCGAGGGCTTCGCGGCCGGCGAGTTCCGCCACGGCAGCTCCGCGATGCTCGACGCCTCGAGCGCGATCATCGGGATCATCGACGAAGTCTCGCGCGACATCGTGCACCGCCCGCTCGCCGAGGCGGTCGAAGCCGAGGCGGCCCGGTACGTGATCGGCGCGCGCAGCGGCGACGTCCCGCTGCTCGGCCCCGCAACCGGCGAAGCCTTCAACACCCTGGCATGGCTCGTCGCCGGCCAATATCTCGCGCTCTGCCTAGGCCGCGCCAACTACGTCGAATCCGACGCCCCTCGCGGCCTCCGCAAATGGATGATCTAGCACCCAATTCTGTCACCGTGAGCCTGTCGAAGGGCGACCTTGTCACCCCGAGCCCGTCGAGGGGCCCCCGTTGTCACCCCGAGCTTGTCGAGGGGCCCCCGTGGTCATCCTGAGCGGAGTCGAAGGATGACGCCTCAAGCCTGAACGCCGCGACGCGAGGTCGCACCGCGACTGCGCGCGGCGCAATGACCCCGCCGCACGCTGAACTCAATCTTGTCAGTCTGGGCTTCTCCAAGGGCCACTTGTCGGCAGGAAACGACCCAAACCTTAAGCGTACCTTAGGGGCCAGCGGACGCGCGTCAGATGACGCCGGTCGCTTTTCTTTTGTCCCCGGAGGAACCATGCCGCTTCACGCGCGTGCCGCGATCGCTAGATTCGCAGGCGCAGTTCTCGCCATGCTCTTCATCGCGATTTCGCTGGTCGGCCCCGCCTCGGCGGCGACGACGGGCACCATCTCAGGCACCGTCACCGACGCTGCCACGAAGAAGCCCGTGCCGGGGGCCGTGGTGACGGCATCCGCCCCGAGTGGTCGCGCCAGCGCGACCGCCGACGCCAACGGTTTCTTCAACCTCAACGGTCTTGCGCCGGACACGTACACCGTGTTGATTTCGACGAAGGGCTATCAGGACGTCGCGATCGCCGGCGTGACGGTCGTGCAGGACCAGA
>JAQBPL010000026.1 GCA_028287545.1 Vulcanimicrobiota bacterium
CTGTACATCCGGAACGTCCCCGCTGAGCTGTACGCGAAGCTCCAGCAGTGGGCCGAAGAGAGCGGGCGCTCGCTCAATGCGGCCGTGGTCGACCTTCTCGAAACGCAGTCGGAGCAGTGGGATCGGAACGCCGAGTACAGGCGCTTGCTCGAAAAACTGAAGAAGTACCCGCCGTACGTCGGCCCTCCATGGCCGGAGGACATCATCCGTGAGCACCGCTACGGCCGCGAGCCCGGCTTCGACGCCTAGAGCGGTGGTCGACGCGAGCGTCGTCGTGCGCGCGTATCTCGGCCGCTATGACCTTGCCGCACGCTGGCTCGAGTCCGTCGTCTCCTGGCCGTCACTCGTCTACGTCGAGGTGCCGCACGCGCTCCTCAGGCTGCAACGGCAGCAGCGCATCTCGCTTGGCCAAGCACGGGTCGCGCTGCAATCGCTGCACGCGCTCGTCGCGGACGTCCATCCCGTCGAGTCGCTGGCACCGCAGGCGTGGGACACCGCGCTCGCGCGGGGGCTCAGCGCTTATGACGCGTGTTACGTCGTCTTAGCCGAAACGCTCGACGTCCCGCTCGTCACCGCCGACCGACGGCTCGCGGCCGCGACGCCGAACGCAATCCTTCTTGCCTAAGGCAGCGTGCAGGTCGGCCGCTGGCCGGCGAACGTGTCGAGCGCGCTGTCGGCGCTGACGATGAACCCGATGCGCGCCGTTTGCGCGTGCAGCGTCGTGAGCCGCAACATCCCGTCCGCGCCCTTGCTCAGGCACCCGTCCGACGTGCGCCAGTACGGCGACCAGCGCACCGCGATGCGGTACGTCCCGCCGCTCTGGACGCCGACGATGATGCGCGTCTGCGTCATCGCGTCGACGCGTGGTTTGCCGGGCCCGGTGACGATCGGCCGGAAGTGCGGGACGCGGTAGATCGAGATCACCCCGTCGCCGTACACCTTCGTCAGGCCGGCCCGGCCGCTTCGCACGAGTGCGGCCTCCGCGATCGAGCTGTAGTCGGGCGTCGTCCGCGCGAGCACGACGTACCCGACGCCGAGCCCGTGCAACCAGCTCAGGTACGCAGTCGAGCCGAGCTTGCTGTACAGAATCTCGTTCTGCGGGAAGTCGTCCTGGCGGAACCATCCGCGCGCGAGCGGGATGTTCGCATCGGCGAGGTAGACCGCCGGCCAATGATCGGCCGTGTCGACCGCTTCGACGCGGACGTTCGGGCCTGCGTGCGCATGCAGGAAGGCGATCGCGCCCGACCACGTCGACGCGTTGGCGGTCACATCCGCTTGGCCGTGCATGAAGCTCGCGGCGAGCGGCGAGACGTTCCACGAAACTGCGAGCGCGACAACGCCGATCGCGATCGGCAGCGGTCGCCAGCGCCGCAGTGTCAAGACGAGCACCGCGAGTGGGATGGCGATGAAACGCAGCCGCTCGATGTTCCCGCCGAGCTCTGAAGGAACGACGTAGGAGCCGATCATCGCGGCGAGATAGACGGCAAAGAAGAAGCGCAGCACCCGCGCGCGCTCGACGCGCCACGTCAGCGCAAGCCCGAGCACGCAGAACGCGGTCCCGGCAAGCACGTCAGCGGTGTGGAACGGGAACCGCCCACCGCCCGGGAACAGACGCCACAGTACGAACTCGCCGAGGCCGGCGAGCGCGATGACTGCAACCGGGACCCACGCGCTCCGCAGCGAAACGCGCCGGCCGAGCGCGATGCCGGCGAGGACGATCGCGAGGAGGAGGAACGCGAGCGGGCTCGCGGCGAGCGACAGAACCGCCAGCGCGGCGAACCGCCAGCGCGCGTTCGCCTGCAATGCCCAGATCGCGAGGAGCGCGAGCGCGAATCCAAGCGCGAACGGGAACGCGGCCGAGAGGACGATCCCCGCCCACACAACGGCGAACGAGCGGCTCGACCAGCGCGTCGTCGATCCCCACTCGCGCCAGACGATGACCGCGAACGCGAGCGACGCGAGCGCGACCGTCGCGACCGCGAGCAGCTTGATCCCGAGCCAGGCGGCGAGCGGGTAGTAGATGAGGCTGTACGTGATGAAGCTGTACCGGCCCGCGTACCAGAAGTTGTTCCAGAGCGTGAAGCCGTGCTCGAGGAAAAGCGTGCGCTGATATGCGTGCGCAGCCAGGTCGGTGCCGGGCGGGCCGAGCCACGCGAGCAGTGCCGCGATCGACGCGGCGGCGGCCGCGCAAAGCAGCGCCTCGCTGACGAGCGGATGGCGCCGGACCATGTGCGCAGGGTACCCCTAGGTCAGAGAGACAAGCGCCATCGCTCCCGCCGCCGCGGCACCCGCGGCGGAGAGGAGCGCGACCCGGCGGATCCCGGGCGACCGGTACGGCGCGAGCCAGAGGACGCTCGCGATCCCGATGGTGAGGCCGACGGCGGTCTCGAGCGCCTGGAGGGTGATCCCGACGGCGAGCCCGCGGTCGAAGGCGATCCCGTGCGCGCGGAAGGCGATCGCGATCGCCGCGCTCGCGATGCCGATGTTCCCGGGCGTGAGCGGGATGAGGCCGGAGACGTCGAGGGCGGGGAGGATGAGCAGGGCGGCGACGAGCGGCCGGTGGATCCCGATCGCGGCGCTGATCGCGGCCGCGCCGGCGAAGCGGCCCGCGATGGAGAGGAGGACCCAGCCGGCCAGGCGCGCGGCGTCGCGCAGCTCGAGGTGC
>JAQBPL010000038.1 GCA_028287545.1 Vulcanimicrobiota bacterium
CGGCATGGGCGGCGGCGGCATGGGCGGCGGCGGGCGCATGGGTGGCGGCGGCGGGTTCGGCGGCGGCTCCAGCCCCAAGAGCATCAAGCTGACCACGAAGATCACCGTCGACGCGCACTTCGGCCGCGATGGCGGACTGACGTCGGGGACGATCGTCGAGACGACTCAGGCCGCCGGCGACCAGAGCCAGCAGAACGATCAAGATCAGCAGAACGGGCAGGGCCAGGCGAACCCGCAGGGCCAGCCGCAGACCCGTACTTGGGAGATTGAGCGCGCGCAGTAGCCCGCCGCGCGTCCTTGGAAGCCTACTACTCAGGAGATTTGTTCATGCGAAATCGACCTTTCGCGATTGCCTCCGCGGCTGTGCTCATGCTCGGCATCGCCGGCCCGGCCGCAGCTCAAGACAATGGAGGACAGCCGCCCACAGCGCGTCAGCAGCTCGAGCGGATCCATTCGCCGCAATCGTTCGATCAGGAACTCGCTCACCTGACGAAAGATCTGGAATTGACTCCGGAACAGCAACGGCAAGTGATGCCGCTGCTGCATCAGCACCATGACGAGATTCAGGCGCTGCTCGACAAGAATCCGACCGCTACGCGGCAGCAGCTCTTTCCGCAAATTCACGCCATCAGCGACGAAACGCATCGCCAGATTCATGCGCTGCTGACCGATCGCCAGAAAAAATTGGAAACCGCGATGATACACCGCGGGCGCGGCGGTGCGGGAAACCGGCGATTCGCTCCGCCCGCGGCAGCGTCGCCGGGGCCGTCTCCTGCGGGCTCTTAGCCGCTCAACCTGAGGCGGCGCCCTCGCCGATGGCACGGCCGAACGTCACGCTCTCCAGGACTTGAGGTGGTGCGGACGACAAGCTCTGCCCAGCGCGCCAGCGCGATTTCGCGCTCGCTCAAGCGCGGCGTCTCTTCGCCGCCGAGCAGCGCCGCGGCCGTATCGGCGTCCGCAAGTTCCGCAATGCGCGTCCCCCACGCGATCGAGCAATACGCGTCGCCTCGGCGCGCCGCCGTCGCGGCGTTCAGCACGGCGATCTCTCGCTTCGAGAGCGTCGTCTGTGCGACGAGCGCCTTGCGGGTCTCCATGAAGGCCGCATGCACGTCCGGACGCCATGCCCACACCCGAAGCAGGTTCATGACGTAGCCGTCCTCTGCGCGCGACTGTTCGTAGAGCGCGCGGACGACGGGATCTTCAGGCGGGTCTGAAAGGAACACGGCTTCCCCTCTCTACGCTGTTCGACGCTGCCCCGTTCTCCATAGCGAGAACCGGTTCTTTTCAAAGGCGGCGCCGGCTGATGCGATCGCCGGACGCGAGGACGTAGTCGCGGAACGCGCGAGCCGATGCGGGGAGATACCGGTCCTTCATCCAGATTGCGCCGATGCTGCGCCCCGCGAGCGGCTCCGTGATGTGCAGCCGAACGTAACCGCTCGCGTGCGGTGTCGCAGTCGGGACGATCGCGACGCCGAGCCCCGCGGCGACGAATCCGGCGACCGTTCCGGATTCTTCGCCCTCGAAGGTGATCGCCGGGGTGAATCCGGCCTGGCGGCACAGGTCGTCGCCGAGGTCGCGCATCGCGGTGTTGGGCTTGTACGAAACGAACGGCTCGGAGGAGACTTCGTGCAGCCGCACCGAGCGGCGCTTCGCGAGCCGGTGGCCCTTGGGCACGATGAGCACCAGCTCTTCGTCGCCGAGACGCTTCCACGCGACGCGCGGGTTCGTCACCGGTCCCGACGTCAAGCACAAATCGACTTCACCCGAGACGAGTTGTCGCTCGAGCACCGTACCCTGGCTCTGGCGCAAATCGAACCGCACGCCGGGATGCTGCTCTTTGAACCCGCGCACGAGTTCGGGGACGACCTCGACGCCGAGCGTGAACAGAAAGCCGAACGCTATGACGCCGTGCTCGACACCGCTCAGGTCCGCGAGCTGACGGCGGCCTTCTTCGAGCTCGCGCAGCCCGCGATCGACGTACGGGAGAAACGCCTCGCCGTAGCGGGTGATGCGCACGTTGCGGCCGGCTCGCTCGAACAGCGGAACGCCGAGCTCGCGTTCGAGCCGCCCCAATGACCGGCTGAGCGCCGGCTGCGTCATCCCGAGCTCCTCCGCGGCGCGCGTGACGTTCTGCGTGCGGCCGACGGTGCGGAAATACCGAAGCTGCTCCCACTCCACGATCCATAGCCTTTCGGTCATGGATTCGGCTATTACCTGGCATTGGACAGCATCATTTGTTCGGAGTAGCCTGAGGACGTGGCCCGCCCCCCGTCGCTCGTCGTCCCCGCGCTCTACCTCGCTACCACCGCGGCGTTCGCGGACATGTACATCACGCAGCCGCTCTTGCCGCAGCTCTCCACCGACTTCGGCATCAGTGCGGCGACCGCAGGGTTGACGATTTCGGCCGTGGTGCTGACGACGGCGGTCTCGTCGAGCGCGTACGGGCCACTGAGCGAGGTCCTCGGGCGGCGGTCGCTCATGGTGTGGGGCTCGCTGCTGCTCGCACTCGCGACGTTCGCGTGCGGGTTCGCGCCGTCGTTCGGGACGCTCGTCGCGCTTCGCGGGCTGCAGGGTCTCTTGGTCCCGTGCATCTCGGCGCTCGCCGTCGCGTACATCCACGACGACCTCGCCGGCCACGACGCGGGCACGGTGGTTGGCGGCTACGTCGCGGCGTCGGTCGCCGGCGGACTCACCGGGCGCATCGTCTCGGGCCTCGTCGCCGACGCGTACGGCTGGCACGCAGCGTTCGGGGTGTTCGCGGGCGCGACGCTTGCGGGGGCGCTTGCGCTCGCGTTCACGCTGCAGCGCGGTTCCGCGCGTCCGTCGCGCGTGCGCGCGATGCACGACCTCTCCGCATCGTACGCCGGGATGTGGGGACACCTCCGCGACGCGCGGCTCGTCGGCGCGTTCGCAATCGGCGCCGCGCTGTTCTTCGGCTTCATCGGCATCTTCACATACCTTCCGTTCTATCTCACCGCTGCGCCGTTCCATCTCACGACGGCCGCCGTCGCGTGGCTCTACGCGTCGTATCTCGCCGGCGTGCTGGTGTCGCCGATCGCGGGCAGGCTTTCCGGCACCTTCTCGAAGCGGCTCGTCATGGCGGCCGGAATCGCGATCGCGATGGTGGCGATGCTGGCGCTCCTCGCGCACGCGCTAATCGTAATCGTCGTCGCTTGCGTCGTGCTGTGCGCGGGAATGTTCATCGCGCAGCCGGTTGCGCCGATGTTCGTTGCGCGCACGGCCGGCGAAGCGAAGGCGAGCGCGACCGCGCTCTACCAATCCTTCTATTACCTCGGCGCCGTGTTCGGCTCGACGCTTCCGGGTCTCGCGTGGGAACGGTGGGCATGGCCCGGCGTCGTGTGGACGTGCGTCGCAAGCCTCGTCGTCGCGCTCCTCGCAGACTTGCTGCTGTGCGGACGCGTCCCGGCACGTCAGCCCGAGCTTGGCCCCGTGTCACCCCGAGCTTGTCGAGGGGCCCTCGTCAACAGTGGTGCGACGCGGCAAAACGCGTCATGAAGCACGGTTCCTGACGGGGGCTCAGCCGTTCAGCAGCCCCATCATCGCGGGCGCGTAGCGGTCGCCGGTCGTTCGTTCCGCGATCGAATCGAGCTTCTCGACGTCGGCCTGCGTGAGCCGGACTGCGAGCGCACCGGCGTTCTCATCGACCCGCGCGGCTTTCGTCGTTCCGGGGATCGGCACGACGTGCTCGCCGCGGCTCATCACCCACGCGAGCGCGACCTGCGCCGGCGTGATGCCGTGCGCGGCGGCGACCTCGCGGACGATCGTGACGAGGCGCGCGTTGCGTTCCCCGTCCGCTCCGGTGAAGCGCGGGACCGTCTTGCGGAAGTCGTCGTCGTCGAGCGATTGCACGTCGACGGTTCCGGTAAGGAAGCCGCGACCGAGCGGGCTGTACGGCACGAAGCCTATCCCGAGTTCCTCCAGCGTGGGCAACACCTCGTACTCGACGCCGCGTTCGAACAACGAGTACTCGCTCTGCACCGCGGTGATCGGATGCGTCGCGTGCGCGCGACGGATCGTGGCGGCCGAGGCCTCGGAGAGGCCGATGTACCGCACCTTGCCGGCGGCGACGGCCTCCGCCATCGCTCCGACGGTCTCCTCGATCGGCACGCCGGGGTCCACGCGGTGCTGGTACCAAAGGTCGACGTGGTCGACGCCCAGCCGCTTGAGGCTGCCCTCGAGTGCGCGCCGCGCGTTCGCCGGCGAGCCGTCGACGCCGAGACGCTGCATGTTCTGGTCGAACTTGAAGCCCCACTTCGTCGCGAGTTGGACCTGCTCGCGCCGGTCGCGGATCGCCGCGCCGACGACTTCTTCATTGCGGAGTGGACCGTAGATCTCGGCGGTGTCGATGAAGGTGATGCCGAGGTCGATCGCGCGGCGGATCGCGGCGGTGCCGGACTCTTCGGACGGCGGTCCGTAGGCGGAGGAGATGCCCATGCAGCCGAGGCCCAGCGCTGAGGTCTCCAGCGTCCCCAGAAGGCGGCGGGGAATGCTAATCGTCATATGTGGGTTATACCGCTCGCACGCGCACTCAACCAGACGCTCGACAATGGTATCACTCGCACTGATAGGACGCGCCTAGCGCACGAGGACGATTCTGCCGCCATCTGTGAATAGGATGACGACCAGCATAGAGATGAACGTCAAATCGTACGACCAGCCGAGGCCACCGTTGCCCCAAAAACTGACGTTCCAGACGAACATTTTCTTTTGAATCGCGCCGAGCATGATGAGGATCAATCCGATCGCGGCGAGCTGCTGGAGCACGCCCAAGATCAGTCCCGCTCCGCCGGCGATTTCGGCCGCGCCAAGGAACGTCGTAAAGGATCGGGACGTCCCGAGGCTCTTGCTGCGCGCGTCGAGGTCCTTCAAATCGTTGAGACCGCTGTCGACAAAGGTCGCGCCCGCCATGATTCTCAGAAACAGCAACCCCCAATCGGTTAGGTGCTCGAGATGAAACATGCGCTCAACCTCCGGTGCGTTTATCGTACGACAACGCCATCGTGATGATACCGCTTCGGTGAACCCAGGGGACGAAAGCCCTCGTCGCGGGCACCATTAGTCGCGCGGCTCGGCGGACGGATCGGTCTACGATTATCGTCTATTTTCACATCGAAGGCTTTCGAGCACGCGCACGGAGCGAGTTACCATGAGCACCACGCCCGCCACCCAGGAATCGCGGAGTTACGTCACGGTCGGTCAGGAAAACTCCGCACCCATCGACCTCTACTATGAGGACCACGGCGCTGGACCACCCGTGGTGTTGATCCACGGCTACCCGCTCAGCGGCGCGTCGTGGGAAAAACAGGTCCCGGTGCTGCTCGCGGCGGGGTTTCGCGTCATCACCTACGACCGTCGCGGATTCGGGAAGTCGAGTCAGCCGACGAGCGGTTACGACTACGACACCTTTTGCGAGGATCTGCGCAAGCTCGTGATGCACCTCGGGCTGCGTGAGATCTGCCTCGTCGGGTTCTCGATGGGCGGCGGAGAGGTTGCTCGGTACGTCGGCAAGTACGGCTCAGACGGCGTACGCAAAGCCGTGATCCTCTCGGGTGTCCCGCCGTATCTGCTCCAGGCGTCCGACAACGCCGACGGAGTGCCAAAGGACGTCTTCAGCGGCCTCGAAGCGGCCGCGGTCGCCGACCGCTACGCGTACTTTACCGACTTTTTCAAGAACTTCTACAACACCGACGTGCTGCTTGGAAAGCGTGTGAGCGAGCAGGCCGTGCAGGCGGCCTGGAACGTCGCCGTGGGCTCTTCGGCGACCGCGACGGTCGCATGTGTGTCGACGTGGTACACGGATTTTCGGAAGGATCTGGCTCGCATCGACGTCCCAACGCTGGTCATGCACGGCGACGCGGATCGTATCTTGCCGATTGCGGCCTCAGGCGCGAAAACCGCCAAGCTCATCAAGGGCGCAAAGTACGTCGTCGTCAAGGACGGGCCGCACAACATCGCCTGGACGCATCCGGAGGTCGTCAACCCCGAGCTGGTGAGCTTCCTCAAATAGCGTCACGCCGCGGGCCGTTTTTGTATCTTTCTCGGCAGCAGCACCTTCACGTACGTGCCGAACAGCGGCAGCCGTTTGATGTCAAACTCCTCCGCCAGCGCGGCGACGAGGAAGAGGCCTCGACCTGACTCCGACCAGAGATCGTTCGGCAGCGACGGCAGCCCGCTGAAGCCGGGACCGTCATCCATCACGTGGAGCCAGATGCCGCGGTCATCTACGGAAAGGCCGAGGCTCAATCGTCCGGGCGCGTAGCGCAGCACGTTGCCGACCAGTTCGCTGAAGATGATCTCGCACGCATTGATGTCCGCCGTGCCGCCGTACTCGCTCGTCACCGCCGCCACGAAGTCGCGCTTGATGGCATATGCCGCCGCGGAATCCTGGACGTCGAACGCCCATCGGCCGTTCGTGTGGCCGAAGCGGACCGTCAAGATCGCCATGTCGTCGCGCGCGCGCTTGCCCGCGATGAGGCGGCTCGCGAAGCGTGCAGGATTCGCCGCGTACAGCACATCTTCGCCGGCGAGGAGCTCTACGATCGCCGCTTCGCCCCCAACGGGGTCGCGGTCGACCTCCGTCAAGCCATCGGTATAGAACATCAGCAGCGCGGCGCCGTCCAGCGGCGATGTGTATTTCACGTACTGCGTGTCGCGCTCTACGCCCAGCGGCACGCACGCGGACCCCGGCAGGAACGATGGGGCGCCGGCGATGGGCTTCAGAACCGGCGGCGGGTGCCCTGCGGAGCAGTACGCGACGGAGCGGCCGGCGCGATCGATCACGGCGACGAACGCGGTCGCCAGCTCGTCGCGCCCCTCAAGAATGAGCGCGCGATTCAGCAGCGTCATCATCTGCGCCGGGTCGAGCGTGACGACGGCCGCCATGCGCACCCACTGCCGCAGCTGCACCATCAGCCGCGCCGCGTCGACGCCCTTCCCGGTGACGTCGCCGATCGTCATCACGGTACGCCCGTCGACGGCGAACGCGTCGTACCAGTCGCCGCCGAGCGCGGTGTCGACCTGCGCGCCTTGATACATCGCGTTGAACTGCAGCGTTTCGGTGTTCGGGAAGTCGTCGTTGAGGAATGCGCGCTGCAGCGTTTCGGCGACGTGCTGTTCCCGGCGGTACTGCTTCGCGTTCGCTACCGCGAGCCCGGCGCGGCGTCCGAGCTCTTCGGCGGCCTGCATGTCCTCGATGCCGAACGGCTCGGTATCGTCCGTCCGAACGAAGGTCAGCGCGCCGAAGATGCCGCCGTGCGCCACCACCGGGACCACGATCTTCGAGCGATACGTCATCAGCCGCATGAACGCCTCATGCTCGTCCGACGACGCGTGCAGCATCAGCGTCGACTCGTCGAAGACCGGCACGAAGAACGGCTCACCGGTTTGCGCGACGTGCCGGGCAGGATGGATTCCGCGCGTCTCCGACTGCAGGAGCGGCGTGACCATCGCCTTGAGCGAAGACTCGATCAGCGGATCGCGATGGGCGCCGACGCTCACGTAGAGCCGGTCCGTGTTTTCGTCGATCAGGTCGAACAAGCACAGCTCCGCAAACGACTCCACCGCCGTGCGTGCGACGTTCGACAGCGTCTCTTCGAGATCGAGCGAACGATGGAACAGCTCGCCGGCGCGCACGAGCAGCGTCAGTCGCCGCTGCGTCGCATCTACCGCTGCCCCTAGTACTACGGTCAAGATTCCTCCGGCGGCATGGCCCCAGTATCTCCACGAGACGTCCGCCCTCGCCTGCTTGTACCCGTCGAGCGGTTTCTTCATCGCCGCAGGACCGTACGGCCGGGCCAGGCCCAGCCGCGACGTGAACCCCGGGCGAGGGCGCCAGGCTCGGGGTCCTACCGTGGGCCGGGACGGCCGGAGTGCCTTCCTTCAGGACAAAAGGACCGGCGCGAAATATTCTCCGTGTCGTGTCGAAAGTGCCGACCCGCCGTTCGACGTATGCGTAGAGCACCCACCAAAGGAGAGTCACGATGCGGTTTGTGGTCCTAGTCAAAGCGACCAAGGAGAGCGAGGCGGGCGTCCTGCCGACGTCCGGGAAGCTGACCGAGATGGGCAAGTTCAACGAGCGCCTCGTCAAGGACGGCGTCATGCTGGCCGGGGAAGGCCTTCATGCGTCTTCGAAGGGCGCGCGGCTGCGCTTTGACGGCGGGCGGACGACCGTTACCGACGGGCCGTTCACCGAGACAAAAGAACTCGTCGCCGGCTTTTGGATCGTCCAAGGCAAGTCGCGAGAAGAGGTCGTCGAGCGCTTTCTGTCCGCGCCGTTTGACGGCGGGGAAGAGATTGAGATTCGTCAAATCTTCGAGGCTGACGATTTCGGCGAGAACTTACCGCCGGAAGTGCGAGCGCTAGAAGAACGTCTGCGGCGGGCCGCCAAGTGAAGATTCTTTCCATCATGACGGTGACCCCGTCGGCCGCTTCGGGGCCGCCGACCCAAGAAGAGATGGAGAACATGGGCGCGCTCATCGCAGAGTGGAGGGGCAACGGGGTTCTCCTCGACACCGGCGGCCGCATGCCGGATATGCTTGAACTGACGGTAGCGCGCAAGAACGGCAAGACTACGGTGACCGACGGGCCGTTCACCGAATCCAAGGAAGTCGTCGGCGGTTACGCGCTGCTGGAAGTCAAAGATCGCGACGAAGCGATCGCGTTGACGAATCGGTTTCTCGAGCTCGTCGGAAACGCGACGTGTCACCTTCACGAAGTGGGGGATTCTCCTTAACCTTGCGTGACGAGCCCGAGATCAATCGTACTCTCGATGCGATTTGGCGCATCGAAGCGCCGAAATTGATCGCGGGCTTGACCCGTATGGTGAGAGACATCAGCCGCGCCGAGGAGCTCGCGCAGGATGCTTTCGTCTCCGCGCTCACGCAGTGGCCGGAGTCGGGCATCCCGCGCAATCCCGGCGCATGGCTGATGACGGCCGCAAAGCGGCGCGCGATCGATCAGATGCGACGGGGCAAGTCGCTGGAACGAAAGACTGAAGAACTCGGCCGCGATCTGGTCATGCGGGACTCGCACGAAGAGTTCGAAGGCGCGCAGGAAGAGATCAATGATGACCTGCTGCGCCTGATGTTCGTCGCGTGCCATCCCATCTTATCGACCGAGGCGCGCGTAGCACTCACGCTGCGCCTGCTCGGCGGCCTTTCGACCGGAGAGATTGCGCGCGCGTTTCTCGCCTCGGAGCCGACGATCGCACAGCGCATCGTGCGCGCAAAGCGCACGCTCTCCGAAGCGCGCGTTCCCTTCGAGGTGCCGTCCGGTCCCGATCTCGCCCAGCGTCTCGGCTCGGTGCTCGAAGCGATCTATCTGATCTTCAACGAGGGCTACGCCGCAACGGCCGGTGAGGACGTGCTGCGCCCGGAGCTCGTTGAAGATGCGTTGCGCCTCGGCCGCGTGCTCGCCGGGTTGATGCCGAACGAACCCGAGGTGCACGGACTCTCCGCGCTGATGGAGATTCAAGCGTCGCGGATGAGGGCGCGCGTGGGGCCATCGGGCGAGCCGATTCTCTTGCTCGATCAGGATCGCGGCAGGTGGAATCATCTGCTGATCCAGCGTGGGCTCGAGGCGCTTGCGCGCGCTGAGAAACTCGGCAGCGCGCTAGGACCGTACGCCCTGCAAGCGGAGATCGCCGCGTGTCATGCGCGCGCAGGCTCGGTCGAGCAGACGGATTGGGAGCGCATCGTGGCGCTCTACGACGCGCTCGCGCAGCTCGTGCCGAGTCCCGTGGTCGAGCTGAACCGCGCGGTCGCGGTCGGGATGGCGTTCGGGCCGCAAGCGGGGCTCGAGCTCGTCGACTCGCTGCTCGAGGAGCCGACGCTCAAAACGTACCACTTGCTGCCCAGCGTTCGGGCGGACATGCTTTTTAAACTCGGTCGCTTGACCGAAGCCCGCACGGAGTTCGAGCGCGCTGCCTCGCTTGCGCAGAACGCGCGCGACCGGAAATATTTGCTGGAACGCTCTGCGGCGTGTCGATTTTGATGCCTTGAGTTCGACGCTCGAGTGAAGGGCTTCACTCGAGCCCGAAGCTTCTGGAGGACCCATGAACATCGCAACCACGGCCGCGCGGCTCGTCCTCGGCGTCGGCTTTCTCTTCGCCGGAGCGAGTGCGTTCTTCATCAGCAGCCCGCCGCCGGAACCGGGACTTGCCGGCGTATTCAATGACGTCTTTTTCAAGTCGCACTGGGTGCTCTTCGTTGCCGCCGCACAGCTGACGCTCGGCGCGTTCATGCTGATCAACCGTTTCGTTCCGGTCGCGCTGATCATGCTCGCGGCGTTTCTCTACAACAGCTTTGCGTTTCACCTCACGATGGCGCAAAGCTCCCTGTGGGCGCCGGTCTTCGTCCTCGCGCTGTGGCTCCTCGTCGCGATGCGCTACCGGGCGCTGTTCGCCCCGATCTTCGCCGCCGCTCCTATAATCCCGGATCGAGGGTCGACGGTACTTCACACTCCTGCGTGATCAAGAACGAACGATTACCTTTCGTCAATCAGTTTGCGTGCGGGACCGCGTGCGCGCTACTCTCGCCGCGCACCGTCTCGTTGGTCGACGGTTTGGGTGTTCCGGGCTCGACACCGCCGCCGTCGCGGCGGAGGATCTCCCGCGCGGCCGCTGCTCGATCGTCCGGCACCTGCGCGATCAGCACGATCCCGCCGTTGTTGACGTCGCGCTCGATCGCGTGCGCGTCGCTCTGGGGGACTGCCGAAGCCATCAGCGATCCGGCGACGGATCCGAGCGCAGCTCCCATCGCGGCGCCGGTGAGCGTACCGAACACGGGGCCCGCAATGAACATCGGCGCCGCGACCCCGCCCGTTGCGACGACGACACCGGTGAGCCACAGGCCGCCGAGGACCGCGCCGAGCCCGAGCCCCGCAGCGCCGCCGACGGCGGCCGCTTGCGCGAGCTTGTCCGCATCGACGTCGGCTTCGTCGTCGAGATACGTGTCGCGCGTATTTTTGCTCATCACCACGGAGATGGCGCTGGGATCGATGCCCGCGTGCTTCAAATCCTCGATCGCTCGCTCGGCGGTCGTGCGGTCGTAAAACGTAGCAGTCACTGTCTTCATCGATGGTCTCCCTGTCGTGCGCGACGCTTCGATGCGACAGCCGACGAAACGTGGCGTGCCATCGCCGAGGCTCTCTCGCGGATGGCGTTCGCTCGCCGTGCGAGGCTACCAGCCGCGTAATTTCGGTCACGGGATGCGTCCCAGGGAACTCCCAGCATCGGCCGCTACGTTCCGTCCACATCACGTAGTTCCGCGCCCCGAAGGTGATCGCTATGCCGGTCAAACTGCCTTCCAACCCGGGCGTCATCGAGGATCGCTTAGCGTCGCTCGAGGATCCGATCCTTGCCGAGCAGCTCTTCCTCGAACACCCGACGCTCTATGGTGACGAGCCGCCGCAGACGCAGCGCGCGGTACTCGCTTGGACGACGCGCCGATTCGGTACGGTCGCGCTCGCCGCTACGGCGGCCGCCTCCGTCGTCGCCGGTTACTTCCTGACCCCGCTGGTCACGCATCGCAACGCGCCGGCGCAACCTGCGCCGCAGTCGAGAGCGTCCGTCCCAGCGCCGTCTCGCCCGGCAGCGCATCGCCACATCGTCAAGAAAGCCGCGCCGGTGCGCGTCGCGCACCGCAGCGCGCTCGTCCCGGCCGCACCGGCGCCCGTGCACGTCGCGCCGCCGCACCCGATCGTCCATCGCGCGACGGTCGTCCATGCGCCGATCGTGCACCGCCATCCGAACCGCGAGATGATCGCACTGCGCGCGAAAGTTCAGGCGCAAGAAGCGGAGATTGCGGCGCTGAACAAGCGAGCGGCGGCAGAAGAAGCCGCAGCGCGCGCGGCACATGCGCGTGCAAGCGCGGCGATGACCGGCGCGCGCACGCAGCCTGCCCCCCAGGTATACGCGCCGGCCGAGTCCACGGCTCCGTCGCGGACCGAAACCGCACCGATGCCGGTCGATGCGCCGCTGCCGAACGGCGGAACGAAGCAGCCGCCCGCGGCGCCGAACGGCGGCTGGACGGAACGTCCGCCGATTCCGGTCTACGGAACTGCCCCCGCGCCGGTCGGGGGGGTGGATCCGTGCACGCCGCAGGGCGGCCGGCTCGGAATCATCATCCACTCGCTGCTGGGTGGACGCATCGGAGGCGGTTCGCTCCATCTCCAGCTCTGAGCGGCGCGGAGCGCTTATCGTTTGATGCAGCGGAAGCCGAGATGGCTCATCCCGGTATCGACCATTTGCGGCATGCGCGCCGCGGGACGAAAGCGCAGGCAGTAGTTGGGCGCGCAGAGGTGTGACCCGCCCTTGAGGACTTTGCGCGGAATCCGCAGGTGGGGTTCCGCCGCATCGTAGCTTTCTTCCGGTGCACAGCACGCTTTTGCGGCCGGCTGGTCCGGGCGCGCGTGATACCAATCCGCCGTCCATTCCCACACGTTTCCGGCCATGTCGTACAAGCCGAAGCCGTTCGGCGGAAACGAGCCCACGGGCGACGTGCGGTCGTACCCGTTGCGTTTCGAATTCCACCACGGGAATTCGCCTTGCCACGTGTTCGCCATGATGCTGCCGCCGGGTTCCATCTCGTCGCCCCACGTGAACGGCGCACCCTCGAGACCGCCGCGCGCGGCGAATTCCCACTCAGCCTCCGTCGGCAGCGCTTTGCCGGCCCACGTCGCGTACGCTTCGGCATCTTCGAAGGCGACGTGGACGACCGGGTGATCGCCGCGGCCGTCGAGCGAACTCTCGGGGCCGAGCGGGTGCCGCCACTGCGCCCCGAGCACGTAGAACCACCAGTTGCGCGAATCGCCCAAGTCGACGGGCCCGCTCGTTTGCTCAAACACGAGCGATCCGGCTGGATACGTCTCGACCGGTGCGCCGGGAACGCCCGCGAAATCCAGCGGCCGTTCTGCGACGGTGACGTACCCGGTAGCGTCGACGAAGCGGCGGAACTCGTCGTTCGTGACTTGATACCGATCGAGCCAGAAACCGTCGACGCGGACGCGGCGGACCGGCCGTTCCTCGGGATAGAACCGCTCGGATCCCATGAGGAACTCGCCGCCCGCGATCCAGACCATGCTCTCAACTATCATGGAACATCGCCCTCTCAAAGACGATGATTCCCATAGGATTGTAATTTCCTCCGCGCCCGGAGCGAAAGGTTGCTGAAAGGTTCCTTCGGCTAGAGTGAGACGAGGCGCATTGTTGTCGCCGGTCTTCTCACATTGGGGCTCATATGAAATTCCGGGTTGCCGGCGTTGTCGTGCTGTTGACCGGGTTGGTCGGTGCCGCGGCTCTGGCGCAATCGCCGGACGTCGTCAACACGTACGACGCCGTCATCGCGAAATACGGCGACGGGCTCAAAGAGAACATGAGAATCCGGTTCTGGCACGATGAGTACACCGGCGGCCGTGCGCCCAAGAAGTTCTATCCCGCAACGTGGGATCTCCGCGAACTGCCGGAGTATGCGCCCAAAGCGCAGCTTTCCGGAACGCTTCGGATATCCGGCTACTACCTCATCAGGGGTCAAGTCGGGAAGCTGTGGGTCGAAGGCTTCACCAAGTTCCATCCGCAGGTCAAGGTCATCACCTCAGAGGGCGGGGATCTTGCCGGAGGACAGATCGACATCATGACGGGGCCGAGGATGAACGATCGTCTCCTCGAGACCTCGAAGTTCGAGGGGCGGACCAAACATCGCGTCTTCGAGATCGATTGGGCGACCGGATCGTATAACGTGCCGGGCTGGAGCCCCGCGTTCGCGACCTTCGTCCACAAAGGGAATCCGCTCGAACATCTGACCCTCGAGCAGGTGGACGGCATTTTCGGGGGAGCGCGCACCGGCGGCTGGAACGGCACGACCTGGCGTACCGACATCGCGCGCGGACCCGAGAAGAACATCCGGACCTGGGGCCAATTGGGCCTCGGCGGCGAGTGGGCGGACAAGCCGATCCACGTCTACGGACGACCGCTCAAGTACAACATCCAACTCGGCTTCGTACGCAAGGTCTTCGGCGGCGGCGACCTGTGGAACGAAAACGTGCGCGAATACTCGCACGAACTCAATCCCGACGGCACGCGGTACTCGTCGGCCGTCGAGATGGTGAAAGACCTCGCCAAAGACCCGTACGGCATTTGCTTCAGCGATCTCGGCTCGACCGACATCACGCAGGTGAAGGCGCTTGCGATCGCGGCGAAGCCCGGTGAGCCGGCCTATCCGCTCACGCTGGAAAACCTGCGCGCGCGCCGCTACCCGTTGTTCGTCGAGCAGTGGGCGATGGTCAGCCAGGAGCCGGGCAAACCGCTCGATCCGATCGTCAAGGAATTCCTGACCTACATGCTGAGCCGGCAAGGCCAAGCGGCGATCGAAGAGGACGGAAAATGGCTGCCGATTCCGGCGAGTACCGCGCGGGCCGGATTGGAGAAGCTCGACCGTCCGGGCGACGCCGTGAACCCCGCCGAGATGGGGCTGCAAGTACCGGAAATCGCACCGTCGCTCGGCGACGGTGAAGGTCCCGACGAGACCGGGACCGCGCGCGCGCAGCAGCGGTATTACACGCAGCAGTTCGATCTCGGCGACCTTCCGCGGTATCAGCCGGAACAGCGGATATCGGGAACGATTCGTCTTCCGCAGGGAAGCCAGCTCCTGGGCAGCACCGTCGGCGAAGCCTGGATGCGCGGCTTCGCGAAGTACCATCCGGACGTCAAGTTCGAGACGGCGAAGGGGACGCTCGCGGCCAACCAAGTCGACGTGCAAATCGGCCGGAAGATGACGACCTATTTCGGCGGCGAGTACCTGCAGTTCCAACTGGCGCACCAGCATTCGCCGCTCGAGATCCAAGTCGCGACGGGATCCTATGACGTGCCGGGCTGGAGTCCCGCGCTCACGATTTTCGTAAACAAGAACAGCCCGCTCGACAAACTGACGATGGCCCAGGTCGACGGAATCTTCGGCGGACCGAGGCGCGGCGGCTGGGCGGGTACGACCTGGCGCCGGCAAGTCGGGCGCGGGGCCGACAAGAACATTCGGACCTGGGGGCAGCTCGGCGCGAGCGGCGCGTGGGCCGCGAAGCCGATCGACGTGTACGGACCGCCGGTCAAGTACCACATCATGTCGGTGTTCGAGCGCAAGGTCTTCCAGGGCGGGAACATGTGGAACGACGCGCTACGCGAGTATCCGCTCGCGGTGAACGCCGACGGTTCGAAGCGCGTCCCCGGCGCCGAGACGGTCAAGGACGTCGCCGCGAACCAATACGGGATCACGTTCAGTCAGAAAGCGTTCCAAACGGCCGACGTACGGCCGCTGGCCATCGCTGCCAATGACGGCGGACCGTACGTTCTGCCGACTCTCGAGAACGTCCGCAATCGGACGTATCCGCTCTCGCTCGAAGTCTATGCCTACGTCGACCCGACTCCGGGCAAGCCGCTCGATCCCAAACTCAAAGAGTTCCTGCGCTACGTTCTGAGCCGCGAAGGCCAAGACGCCGTCATGCGCGACGGGAAATGGCTTCCCTTGACCGCCGCGCTCGTGCAGGAGCAGCGAAAGAAACTGGATGCGATCGTCGCCCCGATCGCGTTCGATTCAGCGCAGAGCCGTCACCGTTGATCTTCGGCGTCAGCCCCACTCAACGCCGGTTCTTGCGCTCGTTCTCAGCGATGCGCGCCTTCACCAGCTTTGCTATGAGGGCGGCCGGCGGAGGTTTGTCCAGCGGGAATTGAATGGTGCCTTTGGACGTTTTGAAGTCCTTGAGCTCGTTCTCGAATGCCGCGATGACCGCCGCACTCAGAGGAAACACGCTGCAGTGGCGGGTGAACGCGCCCAACGACAGCAGCGGTCCCTCATACTTGAACGTCGGCATGCCGTACCAAAGAGCTTCGGTGGTCTCCGGCGGCACAAGGGCGCGGATCGTTGCGCGAAGCTCCTCCAACGTGCTCCGGGCGGGCTCTGAGAGCGCTGCGAAATAGTCGTCGCACGTCTTCGGAGCACCGCCGCCTTTCGCCATGGTTTACGCCTCCGGCCGGGACGCGGCGACCTTCCGCTTGTGCAGCGTCACGACGTTGCCTTCGCTGTCGTCGATCAGCGCCATGAAGCACACCGGAGTTTCGAGCCGCGTGATGACGGAGATCCCGCGCGCCTCGAGCGCCGATACGGCCGCCTCGAGATCGTCAACCGCGAAGAGTACGCCGTTGCTGGGTTGGAACGGCATAACGTCGTCACTCCCGACCCATAGCCCGAACGTCGATCCGTCCGCAAGCTCGAATTCGCCGCCGCTCTCGTCGGGCGCGAGGCTTTGCAGCTCGAGACCCAACACGTCGCGGTAGAAGGCGATGGCGCGGGCGGGATCCTTCGCCATGTAATCGCTGCGATCGATCCCCGTAATGGTGAACGGTCTACGAGCGGTCATATGCGGCACGCAACGTCTCGATGTCGAGCTTCGCCATTTTGAGCATCGCCTGCAAGGCCGCGTCCGATTTGTCGTCATCGTCTCCCCTCAGCAGCTCCGGCAGCACGGAAGGCACGACTTGCCACGACACGCCGTACTTGTCTTGGAGCCAGCCGCATTGGCCGGGTTGGCCGCCTTCGGACAGGCGCTCCCAGAACGTGTCGACCTCCTCTTGTGTCCTGCAGTCGATGGAGAACGAGATCGCCGGCGTGAACGTGAAGTACGGGCCGCCGTTGAGCGCGATGAACTTTTGCCCTTCGAGCTCGAATTCGACGGTCATCACGGTCCCGGCGGGCCCGGGTGAGTTCTCAGCGTATCGGCTGACGCCCAGGATCCTCGCGTTCTCGAACACCGACACGTAGAAGTTTGCCGCCTCTTCGGCCTTGCCGTCGAACCACAGGAACGGCGTGATCTTTCCCGTCACGGCAGCGTCACCATCCACTCGGTTCCGAACTTGTCGACGACCATGCCGAACCGGCCGCCCCAGAACGCCGCGTCGATCGGCATGCCGACGGTTCCGCCCGCCGCGAGCGCGTTGAAGATGCGCTCGCCGCGCGCCGCGTCGTCGAGCGAGAGTGCAACCGAGACGTTGCCGGCGTCGGGATCGACGGGCTTGACGTCGCGGCCGTCGGACGCCATGAACGCGATCCCGTCGGCGGTGAACGACGCGTGCATCACGCGCTTTGCCGCATCCGGCGGCATCTGGCTCGCCATCGGGGTTTCTGAGACGCGCATCATCTCGTAGTTTCCGCCGAAGACGCCCTTGTAGAACTCGAGCGCTTCTTCGCAACGCCCGTAGAAGAAGATATAGGGGACCAATTGTGTCGCCATGAGTGTTTCTCCCGAATCATGCGTGAATGAGTTTCGCAGTGTTGTCATCGGTGGAGTGCGCGGCCGCATCGGGACGCCGCGTAGGCTTCTGCACGAACAGCGGCGCGAAGCTCGAGCGGTAGTGCGACGCGACGATTGCCCACAGCGCCGCGACGATCGCGGCGAGCGGCAATCCGATCGGCATCATCGTCAGGTGGAAGACGATGATGTTGGCGATGACCGCGGCGAGCACCGCCAGCGCCAGCGGCACGTAGCGGTTCGAGAGCAGCAGGATGCCGGAGACGAGCTCGACGCCGTCGACGAAGAGCACCCAGTGCGAGCGGAAGAAGACGTCTTGAAATTCGCCGGCCAAACCCGGCGGCGCAGCCGGCGGGTGCGCGATCAGCAGAAACCCGCTGAGCCCGGCGGCGAAGAAAACGAGTCCGAGCAGGATCCGCGCGACGGTGACCGTGGCCTTCATGGTGTCGTTCCTTCCGATCGAGCCGTGAGGTGAAACCGATCCTAGCAATCGTAGTTGTAAAAAGCAAGTACTCGTCAAAAAAGAAAGTCTGTGCTATTCTGACAACCGTGAAGGCCCGCGCCTACGGCCAGTATTGCGGTTTCGCCCGTGCTCTCGAGGTCGTCGGCGAGCGCTGGGCGCTTCTCGTCGTGCGCGACCTGCTGGTCGGACCGAAGCGCTTCACCGACTTACTGCGCGGGCTGCCGGGGATTCCGAGCAACGTTCTGACCGCTCGTCTCAAAGAGCTGGAAAGCGCCGGGGTGGCGCAGCGCCGGGTGCTGCCTCGACCGTCTCGTGCGGTGGTCTACGAGCTCACCGAATACGGAATGGAGCTCGAGCCTGTGGTCGTCGAACTCGGCCGTTGGGGTGCGAAGAACCTCGGCGACCCACGGCCCGACGAGACGATCACGGCCGATTCATTGATCACGGCGCTGCGCACGACGTTCCATCCGGAAGCCGCCCGCGGGTTCCGCGCCGGATACGAGCTGCGCGTCGGCGAGATGGTGCTGCACGCGCGCGTCGATGACGGGCGCGTTCAGGTGGCCGAAGGCTCGCTCCCCGATGCCGATCTCGCGATCGCTGCGGGACCGGGTATTCGCGCCCTCATGGCCGGCGAAGTGAGTCCCGCCGATGCGATCGAGAACGGCATCGTACGGGTCACTGGCGACCCGAAGCTGCTCGCGCGCTTCGCGGAGATCTTCCACATCGAGCCGATGCCGGGCACGGGTTGATCCGTGCTGCCGGGAGTCAGCCTTGCGGGCCCGGACGGTACGACGCGATCTGCCAATCGTTGCCGAACGGGTCGGTGATCATGGCGCGGCGATCACCATAGGGCGTATCCTGCGGTTCTTCGAGCGATACGGCACCAGCTTCCAACGCGCGCCGATACGCCGCATCCGCGTCATCGACATAGAGATACAGGAAGGAGGCCGTCGCCGCGCGTGGGCCGACGGCGCTCACCATGACGAGCGAGTCGCCGATTCGCATCTGAGACGGTGTGTCGGAGCGGTACTCACCGCTCGCGCCGAACGCATCCTTGAGAAAGCGGACGAGCGCTGCCGGATCGTACACGACGAGCCGGGCAGTAAGCGTATGCCAACCTTCCGGTGTCGCCATCACCGTTGATCTTCGTCGGCGCTCGAACTGGACGGTTCTCCGTCGTATTTAATCGCGATGAACGTCACGACGTCCCACGCGTTGTGGATTCCGGTGAAGATCAACAACACGTTCGCTCCGGCGATGACGAATAGCGTTTCCGTCGGAGCCCAGGGAAGAAAGATCGCCGCGACGGCGACCGCGAGGTACGCGACGAGCGGGACGATCGCGTACCAAACCCAGTCGTCGATCCCCGCGCGATATACGGTGAGCCGCGTCGTCCGGATCACCACGCGGGACATGTAGACGACGCCGAAGAGGCCCGTGATGCCGAGAAATGCCGCGACATGTGCCAGCGACCGCCACGGCGCGCTGAGGGTCGCCGAAACGAGCAACGCCG
>JAQBPL010000075.1 GCA_028287545.1 Vulcanimicrobiota bacterium
CGCAGCACCGCCATCGAGATCACCGCGGCCGGAATCGACGAAGCGAACGTGAGGCCGACCTTGAGCCCTAGGTACACGTTCGCCGCCGTGAAGACCAGCGTGATGAGCGCGCCGATGAAGATCCCACGGAAGGTGAGCTCGATTCGCCGCTCCGCCGCGACGCCCGGGCGGGAAGGATCGAGCGCGCCTATCACTTCTTGCGGCCCAGCGCGCGTTTGACGGCTGCGACGATCGCGGTGACGCCCATTCCGTACTCCTCCACGAGTTCCACCGGCGTGCCGGATTGCCCGAAGCGGTCCTGCACGCCGATGAACTCGATCGGCACCGGGTGGTGCGCGGCAAGGATCTCGGCGACGCGCGAGCCCATCCCGCCGTGCACTTGGTGTTCTTCGACCGTGACGACCGCGCCGCAGTCTTGCGCCGCGGCAACGATCGCCGGCTCGTCCATCGGTTTGATCGTGTGGTTGTTGACGACCCGGCACTCGATGCCGTCGGCGGCGAGTTGTTCGGCCGCGATCAGCGCGTTGTAGACGAGGATGCCGCACGCGACGATCGCGACGTCGGTGCCGTCGCGGAACGTCTGCGCTTTGCCGATCTCGAACGGCGTCGCGTCGGTCGTGATCACGGCGGATTCGGCGCGCGCGAAGCGCAGGTACGTCGGTCCGAACCGTTCGGCGACCGCGAGCGTCGCCTTTTTCGTCTGCACCGAGTCGCACGGCACGACGACGATCATGTTGGGGATCACCCGCATGATCGCGATGTCTTCGACCGCTTGATGCGTGGCACCGTCGGGGCCGACGGAGACGCCGGCGTGGGCGCCCGCGATCTTCACGTTCGTCGCGTTCAGCGCCATCGTCGTGCGGACTTGCTCCCACGAACGGCCGGGGTTGAACATCGCATAGCTCGCGATGAACGGAACCTTTCCGGTTGCCGCCAGTCCCGCCGCCATTGCGACGATCATCTGTTCGGCGACGCCGATCTCGACGTAGCGCTCCGGGAACGCCGCCTTGAACGGTTCCATGCGGGTCGACTCGGCGAGGTCGGCGCAGATCGCGATCACGTTCTCGTCGCGCCGTCCGGCCTCGACGAGCCCGGCGCCGAAGCCGTTGCGGGTCGGGATCTGCACGATCGCCGAGGGGTCGCGGTAGTCGATCAGGTGCATCGCCGCGGCGGCGGCATCGGCAACGCTCGCGTTAGCCACGATTCGACGCTCCGATCGCTTCGCGCGCCGCAAGCAGCTCGCGCAACGCGACGTCGGCTTCGTCGGCCTTCGGCGGCTTGCCGTGCCAGAGGTAATCGTGCTCCATGAACGAGACGCCCTTGCCGGGGACCGTGTTGGCGATGACGACCTGCGGCTTGCCGCGCACCGCTTTCGCGCGCTCGACCGTCGCGATGAACGCGCCGATGTCGTTGCCATCGCAGGTGAAGACTTCCCAGTTGAACGCGCGATATTTGTCGGCGAGCGGCTCGAGCGGCATCACGTCCTCGGTGCTCCCGTCGATTTGAATGAAGTTGCGGTCGACGACGCAGGTCAAGTTGTCGAGCTTGAACTTGGCCGCCGTCATCATTGCCTCCCAATGCAGGCCGCACTGATGCTCGCCGTCGGAGGTCACCACGTAGACGCGCCAGTCCGCGCGGTCCATCTTGGCCCCCAGCGCCATCCCGGTGCCCTGCGCGAGCCCCTCGCCGAGGGGGCCCGAGGTCGTCTCAAGACCCGGCAGGCTGATGCGCTCCGGGTGTCCTTGGAGCCGCGTCCCGAACTTGCGGAGCGTCAACAGCTCGTCGACCGGGAAGTAGCCGGCGTAGGCCATCGCGCTGTACCGCACCGGCGCGATGTGGCCGCAGGAGAGCAGCAGCCGGTCCCGCTCCTTCCAGTCCGGGTTCTTCGGGTCGTGCCGCAGCAAGTGGAAGTAGAAGGCGGTAAAGACGTCTGCCATGTCCAGGGACCCGGCCGAGTGGCCTGAGCCGGCGGCCAGGAGCGATCGGATGATCCCCTGGCGGACGTCGTTCGCATGCCCTTGCAGCGTGGTTAATTGATGGGGCGCAAGAGACTCCATGACCGCGGATATCACCGCCGCGGCGTCGGAGTCCTACAGGAAGCGCCGGAATGCCGCCTCCCGGGGGCATCGCCGCGAAGGCCGAGCCGGGGCCCATGTCGTTCGACGTTTGGCCAACGCCCGCGGGGGGTTCCCCGACCGTTGTTTGCGGGGAGCGGGGTGTTAGCGGGCGCACAAGAGGAAGGGACCCCACGCCGACGCCCTACCGTCCCGGTCCGGCTGAGGCACGTCAAGGAGCGAACACACAAGCGATGGCTACCGAACTGCGCGACTACCTCATGCTCCCCTACGGCGAGCTCGAAGAACTCAATTTGGCCGTCAAGGAGCAACGGAAGAACCGCGTGGCGCCGCACAAGCTGCAAGAAGAGCGCATCAAGTATCTGACCGACGAGAAGCGGATCAAGGCCGTCACCGTCATGTTCAGCGACCTCGAAGGCCGCCTGCACATGCTCGACT
>JAQBPL010000095.1 GCA_028287545.1 Vulcanimicrobiota bacterium
GCGTGCCGTTCTTCTCGATCTCGGGTTCCGATTTCGTCGAGATGTTCGTCGGCGTCGGCGCGTCGCGCGTCCGCGACCTCTTCGAACAGGCGAAGAAATCGGCGCCGTGCATCATCTTCATCGACGAAATCGACGCGGTCGGCCGCCAACGCGGTGCGGGCCTCGGCGGCGGACACGACGAGCGCGAACAGACGCTCAACCAGCTGCTCGTCGAGATGGACGGATTCGATCAGAATACCGGCGTCATCCTGATCGCCGCCACGAACCGTCCCGACGTGCTCGATCCGGCGCTGCTGCGCCCGGGCCGCTTCGACCGCCAGATCGTGGTCGATCGCGCCGACGTGCGCGGCCGCCAGGCGATCCTCGCGGTCCATTCCAAGAACAAGCCGCTCTCGAAAGAGGTCTCGCTCGAGACGCTCGCGCGCCGCACGCCGGGATTCTCCGGTGCGGATCTCGAGAATCTGCTCAACGAGGCGGCGCTGCTCGCCGCCCGGCGCAACAAGTCCGTCATCGAGATGAACGACTGCGACGAGGCCATCGACCGCGTGATGGTCGGCCCCGAACGCAAGTCGGTCGTGATGTCGCAGCGTGAAAAAGAGAACACCGCGTATCACGAATCGGGTCACGCGGTGGTCGGCGGATTGACGCCCAACTCCGATCCGGTGCACAAGGTCACGATCATCCCGCGCGGGATGGCGCTCGGCATCACGTGGTCGCTGCCCGACGACGATCGTCATTCGCAGACGAAGAACGAGCTGCTCGCGCTGATCAAACGGCTCGTCGCGGGACGTATCGCCGAAGAGATCAAGTTCGGCGATGTCACGACCGGCGCGTCGAACGACTTCGAAAAGGCGACCGAACTCGCGCGCCGGATGGTGACGCAGTACGGGATGTCCGACACGCTGGGGCCGATCCAATACGGGCGCGGCAGTCACCAGGTGTTCCTCGGCCGCGACTTCGGCGACGATCGCAACTACTCCGAAGAGATCGCCGGCAAGATCGACGTCGAGGTTCGCAAGATCATCGACTCGTGCTACGCCGACGCCCGCAAGATCCTCGAAGTGAATTGGGACAAAGTCGAACGGATGGCCGGTTCTCTGCTCGAGCACGAAACGGTCGAAGCGGAAGAAGTCTTGGCGATCCTCGGCAACAAGCCGTGGCCGCCCGAGAAGCCGGCCGAAGGCGAACCGCCGGCCGGCCTGCCCCTCGCAGCGTCGACTCCCCTCGAGCCGGAACTGCGTCCCGAGCGGCCCAAGCGGCTCCCTCCGTCGATCTCGCCGGAGCCCGCGTGACCGAACCCCGGCGAGCATTCAGGGCCGCGATTATCGTCGCGGCCCTTCTCGTCGGTGGGCTGGGCTCGGCGGCCGGTGCCCAAGAGGCGCCGCGTCCGACCGGGACGCTGGCCAGCGGGGTGGCCTATCAGTTCAGGCCCGATCCGGCCCAGCCGGCGGCCGCGATCGCCCTCTGGTATCGCGCTCCGGCGACCGGCTTCGACGACGCGAAGCCGGTGCCCGGATTGGCGCGGGTCGCCGCGACGACCGTCGCCGCCTCGACCCCGATCACCGGGACGCCGCTCGGCCGGCTGATCCAGCGCGCCGGCGGCCGGCTCAGCGTCAGCGCCTACCCCGACAGCGTCGCGATCACGGCGCTGGTCCCCTCAGACCGCGTGGCGCAGGTCGTGCGGGCGATGACCGCCGACTACTTCGCCCCGGTGGCCGACGCGGCCGGACTGCAGATCGCGCAGCGCGAGGTCGCCGAAGACCTGACCTATCGCGCCTACGAACCCTCGGCCGCGATCGAGGACGCCCTCGCCGGCGCGCTGTTCGCCGACGGGCCGTTTCACGCCGGGCTCCTCGCTGCGCCGAAGGAGATCGGGGCCATCCCGCTCGCCTCCGTCCGGTCCTTCGCCGAGCGCGCCTTCCGGCCGGCCAACGCCATCCTCGTGCTGACCGGGAACGTCGATGCCGGTGCGCTGGCCGCAGTGGCGAGCCGCGAGGGCGCGCAAACCTCCGTCGAATCACCTGCGCCCGCAGTGCCCCGTCCCTCACCGTCCCCGGTCACGCGCGACGCGAACGTCGACGGCGTCGGTTTCGGGTGGAGCGGCCCCCCGATCACCGACGAGGCGTCCGCGACCGCGCTCGATTTCGTGGCCGACGCCTTGTTCGGCGCGCGGACAGGAGCCGTGCAGAAGGCGGTCGGTTCCCGTAAAGCGACGGTCACCGGACGCTTCGTCACGTACCGCAACCCCGGCATCTTTCTGGTGACGATCTCCGGCGAGGACGCTGCCGCCGTTCGCCCGCTGGTCGAGGCCGCCGTCGCCGGCGCCGCCAAGCCGATGGCGCCCGCAGCGTTCACCGCCGCGCGCGCGGCGTTCGTGTACCACCTGCTCAGCGGGTTGCAGACGCCGGACGAGATCGCCGACACGTACGGCTGGTATACGGTCGAGGGTGCGCCGGCCTACGCTCCTGCCGACGGCGGGGTGAGCGGCCGGTACTTCGCGGCGGCCGCCGCGCTTACGCCGAACGCCGTCGCCGCTGCTGCCGCGCGCTATTTGGCCGTCCCGCCGGCGGTCGTCACGCTCGGCCGGGCGAAGCCCGCCGCCGCGGAGAAGCGAGGATGAGGATGTGGGCTGCGCTGGGAGCCGCCGTGGCTTTGCTGGCGGCGCCGGCTGCGACGCTCGCGGCCTCACCCGCCACGATCGATCTGGGCGGCGTCACCGGGTACGTCCGGCCCGATCCGGGCGCAACGCTGGTCACCCTCGAACTGTTCGTGCGCGCCGGACTCGACCGCCAAACGGCGGCGCAGAACGGTCTCGCCGCGCTGACCGCGGAGGCGCTGCTGCACGCGCCGGTCGACGGCGTTCCGCTGATCGACGCGGTGGAGGCCCGCGGCGGCTCGCTCAGCTACGCGGTCAGCGGTCAATACGTCCGCTTCGCGCTCGAGGCGCAGCCCGCGACCGTGGCCGCGCTCGCCCCCCTCGTCGCGCGCGTGCTCGCCGCGCCGTCGTTCGACGGCACGATCCTGACCGCCGCTCGGGGAGCCCTCGGCGATCGGATCTCCGACGCCGATACCGACCCGCGTCTGGTCGGCCTGCAGATGCTGCGGGCGTCGTACTACCGCTCCGGCGCGGGGATGCCGCCGCTCGGGACGCCCTCCGGACTGGCCGGGCTCGGACCGAGCGACGTACGCGCCTTTTACGCGCGCTGGTACTTGCGCGGGGACGCGCTGGTCACCGCCGTCGGGAACACCGGGGACGGCACCGAGAGGGCGGCGCGGGCGATTGCCGCGAGCCTCCCGGCCGGCACCGCACCGCAGCCGGCCCTCGCCACCCGGCCGTTCGCCGCGCAGCCGAAGCGAATCGTCACCCGCCGCGATGTCCATGCGAACTACGTCGTGCTCGGGTTCGGGGCGCCCGCCCTCGGCGACCGGGACTTCGCTGCGGCGCTGGTCATGCGCGCCCTCTTGGGAGACATCTTCGAGGTGCCGAGCGCCACCACGGTCCCGGCGCTGTTCCGCCCTTCCGGGACCATCTACGGGTACGACGTTGCGCCGGCCCAGTTCGTGTTCTGGCTCAACGGCCGGTTGGTCGACCCCGGCGTCGGCTTGGCGGCGATCGACGCGGTGTTGAAGAACGCCGCTGCGAAGCCGCTCGGCGCCGCGGTGCTCGCCCGCTACAAAGAGAGCGCGCGCGGTGCCTGGCTGCTCGAGAACCTTTCGCTCGATGAGCGCGCGTGGTCGATCGGCAACGCCGTTTCGCACGGTCTTGCCGCCGACGCGTCCGACGCCGTGGCGCCCGCCATCGGACGCGTCACCGCGGCCGATCTGCAGCGGGTTGCGAAGCGCTACTTCCAGCGCTTCGACGTCGCGCTCGTCCTGCCGCGGCAGGGACCGGGCGGCTGAAAACCGCCCTCGTCCACGATTATTTGAATCAGCGCGGGGGCGCGGAACGCGTCTTCGCGCACATGGTCGCGGCGTGGGCTGACGCACCGGTCTACACCGCGCTGTACGACGAGCGCGCGGTCGGCGACCTCGTCCCGTGCGCGCGCGTGCGGACCTCGTTCCTGCAGCGGTTTCCGCTGCGCGACCGGGCGTTTCGCCTCTACGCCCCGCTCTATCCCCTGGCGTTCGAGTCGTTCGATCTCTCGGCGTACGACGTCGTCGTCTCGTCGACGACGGCATGGGCGAAAGGCGTGCTGGTGCGGCCGGACGCGGTGCACGTCTGCTACATCAACACGGTCTCGCGATTCGTGTTCGACGCGCAGCGCTACGTCGGCGGCTTCGGGATCGGCGCGTTCGCCGCACCGGTGCTGCGCCGGCTCGCGGCGTGGGACGTGCGCGCCGCGCAGCGTCCGACGCGGTTCGTCGCCAACTCGCGCAACGTCGCGGAGCGCGTGCTGCGCTGGTACGGCCGCGAGGCCGACGTGCTGCCGTGCCCGGTCGACGTCGACCGCTTCACGCCGGGCGCTGGGAACGGCGGCTATTACGTCGTCGTCTCGCGGCTCTTGCCGTACAAACGCGTCGACCTGGCGATCGCGGCCTGCGCGATCGCCGGCGTGCCGCTGCACGTGATCGGCACTGGCCCCGACGAGCGCCGGCTCAAGGCGCTCGCGGTCGGGACCGCGACGACGTTCCACGGCACGGTCGACGACGCCGGGCGCAACGCGCTCGTCGGCGACGCGCGCGCGGCGATTCTCCCGGGAGAAGAAGACTTCGGGCTCGTTCCGCTCGAGGCGGCGGCCGCCGGCCGGCCGACGATCGCGTATGCCGCCGGCGGCGCGCTGGAAACGATCGTCGACGGCGAGACCGGTACGTTCTTCGCGCGTCCCGATCCGCGCGATCTCGCCGCGGCGCTGCGCGCGTTCGATCCGTTCGCATACGACCCGGCGCGTTTGCGCGCGCACGCCGAGACGTTTCGGCCTGAACGCTTCGTCGCGCGCCTGCGCGAAATCGTCGACGCGACGGCGGTATCTCCCTGAGCGGCGGCCCGGTCCCGCGGCCGACCCGCGCCGTCGTCGTCGCCGCGATCGTCTTCGCCGCGGTGTATGTCGCGCTCGATCTGAACAAACTCTACGCGCTGCGCTACGGCGCCGACACGGGGACGTTTCTGCAGTTCCTGGCGGGTGAAGCGCACGGCCGCGGTTCGTGGAACGGCGCCGAGTACCGGCCGCATCTGCAGGTGCACGATTCGTGGGTGCTGCTCGGCCTCGTGCCGCTCGTCGCGCTCTTTCCGTACGCGCAGACGCTGCTGATCGTGCAGGTGCTCGCGATCGCGGCCGCGGCGCCGGTGGTGTGCGCGTTCGCGCGCGCGTGCGGGGCGACGCCGCGCGGCGCGAGCATCGTCGGGATCGCCTACCTGATCTCGCCGAGCGCCCAGGGGATCGCGTACGGCAACTTTCTCGAGAACGTGTTCGTGCCGCTGCTCGGCGCGCTCGGCGCGCTGGCGGTGCGCCGGCGCAACCTCATCGCGTCGCTGATCGTGGCGCAACTGCTGCTCGGGCTCAAGGAAGACCAGGCGCTCTTTCTGCTGTGGTTCGGGGCCGCGTGCGCGATCTGGTGGGATCGCCGCATCGGGATCGCGCTCGCGGTGCTTGCGTTCGCCAACGGCGCCGCCTTCGTCGTCGCCGAACGTCTCGCCGGCGCGCATCCGTCGGCGCCTGCATACGCATTGCAGGTCGACGAACCGCTGTTGAAGGCAGCGTTTTTCGCGGCGCTGCTCGCGCCGTTTGCGTTTGCTCCGCTGCTGCTGCGCTGGCGCCTTTTGCTTTCGGCACCGCTGATCGCGGAGCTCACCTTCAACCGTCCCTGGGCGTACCCGATCGCGCGCATCGGGACGCACTGGACGGCGCCGCTCTTCGCGGCGACCGCCATCGCCGCCGCCTACGCGATCTCAAAGCACCCGCGCATCGCGACGCCGATGCTGGCGTGCGCGATTCTGTGCGCGCTCGCGCTCAACGACACCGTCCTGAAGGCCGGCCGGTGGCCGTACGTCGTCGACCGCGCGGCGTACGCAAACGCGGTTGCGCTGCGCGGGGCCACGCAGAACGTCGTCGTCCCGCGCCATTCCGAGGGCGCCTACGTCGTCGCGGCGGCGAACCCGCACGTCCTACTGGCGAAATACAAACCGAACGAGGGCGGCTACTGTCCGGCCTACGACCGCGACGCGCGCGCGTTCTTCGCCTCGCTCGGCATCGGCACGTGGCCGCTCGGCACGACGCTCTGCGGAGGCGTCCCCGTCAGCCGCTGAATCCCGCGGCATTGTCGACAAGCTCGCAATGACATTCGAGAAGCTCGCAATGACGGGAGCTACGTGAGCTTGAACGCGACTAGGCCGATGATCGAGAAGAGGTTGAAGCCGGCGTGGGCGATCATCGAGGCGGTCAGGGAGCCCGTGCGATAGTACACGCACCCGAGGACCACGCCGCCGCCGGCGAGCGGGACGAGCGCGCTCGGTGAGAAGTGCGCGCCGCCGAAGCAGAGCGCGCTGAGCAGGATCGCAAGCGGCGCCGGGACGTAGCGCAGAAACGCGTTGAGCAGGAAGCCGCGGAAGACGAGCTCTTCGACGAACGGCGCCAGAAGACACGCGATCGCCGCGAACACGTAGACGTAGATGCCGCGGGTCGCCCGGAGCAAATCGACGGCCGTTTCGGAGATCTTCATGTGGAAGAGCGACATCTCCAGCATGCTGAGCAGCTCGATCGCGACGATCATTCCGAACGTGCCGCCGATTCCCCAGGCGACGTCGCCTGCGGTCGGCGGCCGCAAGCCCAACTCCCGCATCGAGCGTTGGGAGACCCACGGAAGCATGACGAGCAGGACGAGGACGATCGGCACGTAGATGATCGCCTGACTCGCAAGCAGGACCGGCGGCGACATGTGCAAAGCCGCCGCCTTCCCGTACAGCGAGACCTCGACGCCGAGGAAGACGAGCGTCGCGCCGAGCGCGACCGCGACGAGCGCGATCAGAAGCAAGAGCGAGCGCCACCAGGCGAAGGCGCTAGGGGGCCAGAGCGTCGGCGAGAGCGGCGAACGAGCGGAGGTCGAGTTCTTCACCACGGATGTCCGGATCGAGGGGCAACGCGGCGATCGCCGCGGCGATGCGCTCGCGCGGGAGATCGAGCGCGAGCGAAAGCGAGTTCGCCAGGGTCTTGCGGCGGTACGCGAACGCACCGCGCACGACCTGTTCGAACCAGCCCCGGTCGCGGACACTCGCGGCCGGCGTCGCCAGACGACGCAGCACGACGACGGAGGAGACGACGCCCGGCCGGGGATAGAACGCGCTCGGCGGCACGGTCAGCGCGCCGTCGTCCCGCCACGTCCTGCCGATCGCCACCGTCAGGCTGCCATATTGCGCGGTGCCGGGTTTGGCCAGGAGCCGGTCCGCGACGTCCTGCTGGATCATCGCGACGATCCGCTCGGGCGGGTGCCTCAAGGTTGCCAGCAGCACCAGCAGCGGCGTCCCGACGTTGTACGGGAGGTTGCCCGCGACGCGCCAGTCCCCGGCGCCGGCCCAGCCCGCGTAGTCGAAGGTCAGCGCATCGCCCAAGCGGACGTCGACGCCGTGGAGATCCTCGCGGCCCTGCAGGATCGCGACCATCTCCGGATCGAGGTCGAAGGCGGTGACGTCGGCGCCGAGCCGCAGCAACGCCGCGGTCAGCGCGCCGGTGCCGGCGCCGATCTCGAGCACCCGTTCGCCGGGCGCGTCGACGGCGAGCCGCGCGATGCGCGTCGCCGTGCCGCCGTCCATGAGGAAATGCTGCCCCAATCGCTTCTTGGGGCGTA
>JAQBPL010000123.1 GCA_028287545.1 Vulcanimicrobiota bacterium
GCGTCCACGCGCTGGCCGCGGCGTCGGCCTTCTTCCCGATCGTGTTCTTCATGATCTCGTTCTTCTTCGGGGTCGCGAGCGCGAGCTCGGTCCTGATCGGGCAGGCGTACGGCGCCCGCGACGAAGAACGGCTCAAGGCCGTCGCCGGGACGACGCTCACGGTCGCGCTCGCGTCGGGTGCGTTCGTCGGGATCCTCGGCACCCTGTTCCTGCCGCAACTGCTGCGCCTGATCGGAACGCCGGCCGACATCTTCACGGATTCGCTGAGCTATGCGCGCGTGACGTTCTTGGCGATGCCGTTGCTCTTCCTGTACCTCGCGTACGTGACGTTCGTGCGCGGAACAGGCGACTCGCGCACGCCGTTCCTGGCGCTGATCGTCAGCACGATCGTCACCGTCGTCGCAGCACCGGCCCTCATCGCGGGCTGGTTCGGCCTGCCCCGCTTGGGCGTCCCCGGCGCCGCCAGCGCGAACGTGATCGGAAATGTCGTCGGCCTCGTGTTCGTGCTGATCGCGCTGCGGCTCGAAAAGAACCCGCTCGCCCTCGACGTCTCGATCGTGCGGCACATGCGCCTCGAACCGAAGCTGCTGGCGACGCTGCTGCGCATCGGAATCCCGACCGGCCTGCAGATGGTAATGGTCTCGTTCTCCGAGATCGCGCTGATCGCGCTGGTGAACCGCTTCGGTTCCGGGGCGACGGCGGCGTACGGCGCGGTCAATCAGATCGTCTCCTACGTGCAGTTCCCGGCGATCTCGATCGGCATGACGGCGTCGATCTTCGGCGCGCAGGCGATCGGCGCGCGGCGCTTCGACCTGCTGCGCAAGATCGCGCGCGCCGGGATCGCGCTGAACTGGGCGATCGGCGGCACGTTGATCGTGATCGTCTACCTCTTCAACGACACCGTGCTGGGGTGGTTCATCACCGATCAGAGCGTCCTGCGTACCGCGCACAACCTGCTCTCGATCACCCTCTGGAGCTACGCGGTGTTCGGCACGACCGCCGTCCTCTCGGGCCTGATGCGCGCGAGCGGAACCGTCCTGTGGCCGACGCTGCTCTCGGTCGCCTCGATTTGGGGTGTCGAAGTTCCGGTCGCTTACGCGCTGGCGCCGCACTACGGCTTGGCGGGCGTATGGGCCGCCTACCCGATCGCGTTCTGCTCGGGACTCCTGTTCCAGACCATCTACTATCAGGTTTTTTGGCGCCGGCGCCGGCTGACGACCCTGCTCGAGGACCTCCCGGTGGCGACGACGTAGCGCGGCGCCGGGGCGGGAAAGAGCGAACACATGACGCTTCCCGCCAAGCCGCGCCTGGCGAGCTCGTACCCGGCGAACGTCGTGCTGGTGGTCCTGACACTCTTTCCGGGCCTCATCAACACCAGTGCGATCGCGCTGGCCGCGCCCGTCATCGGCGGCGACCTCGGCGTTTCGGCCCGTACCGCGGCGACGCTGCCGCTGCTCAGCGACGCCGCGCTCGCGTTCGGGTGCGTCCTCGGCGCGGAGCTGATGCGGCGGTGTTCGCGGCACACGCTCTACTTCTGGCTGATGGGAGCGTCGCTGGCGACCTCGCTGGCCAGCGCCGCGGCGCCGTCATTCGGCGTGCTGCTGCTCGCGCACGTCGCGCACGGACTCGTCGCCGGGATGCTGTTCCTCGTCACCCTGCCGCCGCTCTTGACGACGTTCGGCAGCGCGAAGCTGCGCGAAACGGCGACGGTGCTGGTGCCGTGTCTCTTCGGTGCCGCGACCTTGGGACCGCTGATCGGCGGCGTGGTCGCGGAACCCGCGCTGTGGCGCACGATCTTCGCAGCCGAAGTCGTCGTGGCGGCGATCGCGTTTGGGTTCGGGCGGCTGGTGATCGAGCGCACCGACCCGCCATCCACCGACGACCCGGTCGACTGGTACGCGCTGACGCTCTCCGCGCTCGGCTCGGCGTTCGTGTACGCGGGCGTCGGCGCACTCGCGGGCACGAGCTGGCGCAACCCACTTGCCAGCGGACCGGTCGCGGTCGGAATCGTGCTGTACGTAGCGCTTCTCGTGGGCGAAGCGCGCAAGCCGCGACCGCTCGTTCCCGTACGCCAGCTCACCACGTCGGTGGCGCTGGTCGGCGCGATCGCGACGGTTATCGGCAGCGCGACGTTCGCCGCGCTCGCTCAGGGATTTTCGCTAACGCTGCTGCGCGTGGACGAACTCACGCCGCGCGCGACCGGGTTCGCGTTCTGGCCCGAGTTCCTCGCCGCCGTCGCGAGCGGGTTCGTGTTCGGCCGGCTCGTGACGACGAAATGGGTCGTGTTGTGCGGCGCGGCCGGCCTGGGCTGCATCGGCGCCGCTGCCGCGACGGCACGCGCAATGGCGCCGGTCGATGCGGGGTCGGTCAGTTGGCTGTGCGTCATCGCGGCGTTCGGCGCGGGTTTAAGCGTTACGCCGGGGTTATTCCTCGTGACGCTTTCGTTCGAGCGACCGCTCGTTGGGCGCGCGATCGCGCTGCTGAATCTGTTTCGCTTGACCGGCGGCTTCATCAGCGCCCCGGGCGTCGAGCACACGATCGGCTCGCGCGCGGGCGACTACCTGGTCGCGCTCGATCCGGCGTTGCCCGCCGCGCAGGTGGAGAAGGCGGTGCGCGCGTTCGCGACGGACTCGGCGGTGCCGCCCACCGTGCCGATAGACCTGCTGCGGAGCGCACTCGCGCTCGCTATCGCCGACTCGTACGTAATCGTGCTGGTGCTGGCAATCCTCGGGATCGGCGCGATCGGATTTTTGATCGTCACGACCCACGTTCCGCTGCGAGCACCCGATCTCGTGAGGTTCGATCAGGGGAAGCCGGCGCTCGAGACGCGCCCGCTCCCGGCGCGCGCGTAGGAGTTTTCCGCAGGCTACGTACCGGCGCCGCCGCCGGTGCGCAGAACGTACTTGAGGATGACGCGCTGCAGCGTGGAGTACGCGGCCGGCGTGCCGTAGTTGAGGAAGAGTTCGCCGTCGTTCTTGAAGCGGTGATGGAACGAGCCGGCGAGGTTCGCGCCGGGGACCGCGAACCCGCCGTTCCCGCTGATCGCGCGCAGCGAGATCGAGAAATTCGTGTTCGCGTCGATCGACTCGCCGAGGGTCAGCCGCCGCAGCCACTGCCCGTCGGCGGCGCCCGTTCCTGCGCGCTCGCGCGTGCCGGCGATTTCGCCGGCCACGCTCCAGCGCGCGCCGAGCGCGCGCTGCGCCGTCAGGTCGATCTGCTGAAGGTACACGTCCCCGAACGGCCCCCAGCTGTACGTCGCGTCGGTCGGCGCCGGCGTTCCGTCTTTCCAGCCCGCGGTGAGCGAGTGCTGGTTGTACGAGCGCGTCACGCCGCCGGAGTAATACGGATACCCGACCAGCCCCGAGTCGTACGTGCGCAGTTCGGAGACGAACGGTCCGCCGTTGAGATGCAGACCGTTCTTGAACTGCAGGTCGAGCGAGGCGTTCGCGTCCGCTTGATGGACCGCGCCGCTGCCGTCGGTTGCGCGGTCGGCTTCGAGGAAGAGGTCGATGCGCTTGATCGGCCCGTTCGGCGAGAGCGTTCCGTTGATGTCCAGGAAGATCTGCGGGCCGCGCAGATCGGCGTTCTGGGTGTAGCCGAGCACCGGCGAATACTCGGGCCCGACGGTCCGGTAGCTGGTGTAGACCTCGTAGTTGCGCTTGTGGACGTCGATGAGGTCTTCGCTCTTGTACGCCAGGCGGTCGTCGTGCACGAACGTGCCGTGCTCGTGCGCGTAGTCGAGCGCCCAAACGAGCCCCGTGTTGTTGTTGCGGGCGGCGACCTGGCCTTCCCACGTCTGGTCGACGCCGGCGCGCGGGTCCTGCGTGTCGTTGCCGGCGGCGTGGTGCGCGAGCACGCCGTCGAACGACCACAGGAACGAGCGCGTCGGCGTAGCGTGCTTGATCGCGAAGACGTCGTCGTCGAAGCCGTTGCCGCGCGCTTCCAGGACGCCGAACGACTGCAGGCCTTGCGTCCCTTCGAACTTCAAGCCGCGGTCGAACGGGCCGATCGCCGGCGAGTACCAGATTCGGTTGGGCGGCGCGTTGATGCCGTTGAGCGAAACCGGATCGAAGAAGTTCGCGCCCTGCGAGAAAAACGGGCGATACTCGCTCAGCGCGCGGCGGAACTCTTGCGGGGCGATCGTCTGCTGATCGATCTCGACGTTCGAGAAATCGGGGGCGAGCGCGCCGACGAACGACGCCGTTCCGGTGACGGGAACGACCACGTCGGCGCCGATGTTGCGCGCACCGGCGGCGTTGAAATTCCCGAGCGCGTCCTGGAAACGCCGCCGATCGTCGCCGACGCTGGTGAGCGCGTAGAGTTCGGCGCGGGGCGAGCGGCGTTTCGCGCTTTGCGCCCGCACGTGCAGTTCGGTGAGGTGCGGCCAGAAGCGGGCGTCGGAGAAGACCGGGAAGCTGTTGGTTCCGCCTCCGCCGTCGTTCATGACGGGGTTCATAGCTGTTGCTGATTTTGTGGACGTCCAAGGACAGGCTTGGGTATCCCTAGCGTCACTCAGAGGGCCATACATATGGCACACTCACGATCTATAGTCGTTTCGATGAGGCTCGCGCACCGCGTTCGGCTTGATCCGACTCCGGCGCAACAGGAGTACTTCCGCCGCGCGTGTGGTGTCGCGCGCTTCGCCTACAACTGGGCGTTGGCAGAGTGGCAGCGGCAGTATGCCGCCGGCGAGAAGCCCTCGGAGGCCGCGCTGCGCAAACAACTCAACGCGCTCAAGGACAAGCTTCCCTGGATGCGCGAGGTGACCAAGAACGTGCCGCAGCAGGGAGTCAAGAATCTCGGCCGCGCCTATGCCAACTTCTTCGAGGACCTGGCGAAGCATCGGCGCGGCGAACTCCCCTGGAAGCGTCTGCGGGTCCCAACGTTCAAAAAAAAGGGCCGTCACGACAGCTTCCGGGCGGATAACGGTCCTGATAAGCACCATCCCGATGCCGTGCGCACCGATGGCAAGCGCGTGCGCCTCCCGATCGTTGGATGGGTGGCGATGCGCGAGGAAGTGCGCTTCGCCGGGCGGATTCTCTCGGCAATGATCTCGCGAGCGGCTGACGGCTGGTATGCCAGCTTCGCGATCGAGATCGAGTACCAGCCTGACCCGCGCAGCGACGGCACGGTGATCGGTGTCGACCTGGGGATCACCGCGCTCGCGACGCTCAGCGACGGCTCGAAAGTCTTCGCTCCCCAGCCGCTACGGAGGTATCTCCAGAAACTCAAACGGCTTTCTCGTTCGCTCACTCGCAAGCAGCGCGGCTCGCGCAATCGTGCCAAGGCGAAAACCAAGCTCGCACGACTGCACCGGCGGATCGCCGACATTCGGACCGATGTGCTGCACAAGCTCACGACGAGTCTCACGCGCTATCGCACCATCGTCATCGAAGACCTCAACGTTGCCGGCATGCTCGCGAACCGGACTCTTGCCCGTGCGATCGCCGATGTTGGGTTCTTCGAGTTTCGACGGCAACTGCAATACAAAGCCGAGATGGCCGGCTCGACGGTCGTCGTCGTCGACCGATGGTTCCCGTCCTCGAAGCTCTGCTCGGCATGTGGAGCGAAGAACGGCGCTCTTACGCTTAGTGACCGCATTTGGACGTGCGCATCGTGCGGCACTTCCCACGACCGCGATGTCAACGCGGCGCGCAATCTCGCACGATACGCGGAGAGTTCACCCGCGTCAGCCTGTGGAGCCGAAGGCACTGGCCGCGAAGGTGACTTCGCGGTGAAACCGGCGGCGTAGAAGCAGGAAGAAATGCCTGGAATTACGCGTCCATGCAAATCAGAACGGTCGTACGCCCAGCTCTCGTTCTCGTTGGCCGCGGCGCAGCGTCGAATGAAATTGAAGCGCCAGCTCTGAACGGCCGTGCTCGGCGTGCGCAGCACCGAGAGCGGGATGACCATCATCGCGCTCCAGCCGCTCGCCGTCTGCGTCGCGACCGCAGTCCACGGGGGCGCGTAGCGCGCCGACTCGGAGGCCTGCTGATACCGCGTCCCACGCGGCGTCGTCATGAAAAAGTAGACCTGCCCGGCGTTGGAGCTCGGGTCGATGCCGATCCCCGCGAAGTCGTCGAGCCCGAACCCGACACCGTTTTGCGCCTTGGCTCGCGATCACCGGACCCCCGGGCTGTTCCAGACGCATACCGACGTAGAGGTTCGCATCGTCGTAGAGCAAGAGGAAGCGCGACGGGCGCGAGCTCGGCTTCTGCGTCGTGACGACTTCCAGATCGCCGGCGCCGACCGCGCTCTTCCAGGCGGCGTCGCTCAACGAGGCGTCGAGCGGCGGGGCCTTCTCGGTACGGACCGCCACGAACGACGCCGAGGGACCGTCGAAGACCCTCTCGAAAGGCAGGGCGCCGCTTGCTTGATTGAAAAGGCTGACCGCATGCAGTCTCGGACAGCCCGCCTGGCGATTGGAACGCTCGGAGCGATCGCAGGGGCCTTGCTCGGCGCTCTCGTCTGGGCCGGGGTGAGCAGCGCCACCGGCTATCAGATCGGCTACATGGCCGTCCTGGTGGGCTATTTGTCAGGCTACGGGATGCGGACTCTGGGCGGGGGACGCGATCGGGCGGACGGGTTCGTCGCCGGAGCCGTCGCGCTCGCCGGCTGCGTCCTCGGCAACCTGCTCACGGTCGCCGCCGACGTCGCGAACCACCTTCACAAACCGCTCGAACCGCTCGTCCTGCGCCTCTTGACGAGTCCGGGGGTGAGCTTCGCGTTGCTGCAATCGGGCTTCGGCATAATGGACGTCCTGTTCTACGCCATCGCGGCGTATGCGGGCTACCGCACCGCTTTCAAGGCCGGAGCCGAGCGCGCCGCGCCCGCTCCGGTTCAACCGGCTCCCGAGGCCCAGTAACCCGGATCAGCCGGCGACGCCGCGCACGAAGAGCCAGGTCACGAGCGCGGCATCGAGCACCGCCGCCCCCATCAGGGCGAACATCAGGAGTTCGAACCCGCTCGGGATGCCGAATGACCGGCGCGGCTTCGCTCGTGCGCGCCCGCGTTGCGCCGGATGAAGCCTTACGTCCATGCTGCTTCCTCTCGAAATAGGGCCGGAGTTCGTCACCGGTAATCTTCTCTATCGGCAAATCTGGTGACGATACTGATGCGATCGCAGCGCCGAAACATTTTGAATCGGTGAAGCTCGACGGCGGAACGAGGCAGGCGCCGGCCGGCCGGGAATGCCTCGGCGAGCCCATCGGGACGACGGAGGAGAGTCATGGCCGCGCGACCCCAAAACCGCCGATGATGCCCGCGGAACCGCGCCGCTAAATGCGAGGGATCCGCCCAGGCGCGGCAGCCCTGGCGCTGGCGGTCCTCCTCCCCTTCGCCGCCGCGCCGTGGAAAGTCGAGCCGCCGTTCTCCGACGACGCGCTCTTCGAATATTACGGCCGCGCGATTGCCCACGGCAGCCGGCTGTACGTCGACCTCTGGGACAACAAATTGCCCGGCGTCTACCTGGTCAACGCAGCGCTGCAGGCGCTGTTCGACGCGCGCTACGTCGTGCACGCGGTGGTGCAGGCGGCATTCGATGCCGCCTCCGTTCTGCTGTTCGCGTTCATCCTTCGACGCAACGGCCTCGCGCTTTGGGCTCCCGCAGCCCTCGCGTTCTCTGCGTTCGTGAGCGTCCTGCCGCCCTCGTTCAATACCGTTGAGAATTTCGCGCTGCCGTTCCAGTTGCTGGCGGTCGCGCTGTGGTCCGTCGGCCGCCGCGTCGCGGCAGGGGCGGCGCTGGCGATTGCCGCGACCTTCTGGATCCCGGGCGCCGTCCTGCTCGTCGCCATGCTGGCCGCAGAGCGCGGCACGAAGCCGCGCGTCCTCGTGGCGGCAGGCTTCGCGGGAGCGCTGATCGTCTACGCCGCCGCCATCCTGGCTTGGTTCGGCGTTCGCGAGATCGCGGACCTCGTCCGGAGTTGGGGGCCGTATGCGGCCAGCAACGCGGGCGGACGCACGCAAACCGGGGGCAGACTCGGCGCCGTCTCGGCGGCGTATCACGGCCTCGTAGGATCGGGACTCGGGATCCTCTTGGCGTTGCTCGCCGCCGTCGCGCGCAAGCCTACGACGCAGCTACAGCGCTTCGCGCTGCTGTGGCTCGCCTGCGCGCTCGTGGCTGCGAGCGCACCGGGCAGCTTCTACTCGCATTACTTCATCCCGGCGATCCCGCCGTGCATCCTCGCCATCGCGGCATTCGGCACCGGCCACCGCGTGACGGTACGGCAGGCCGCATTCGGCGTCCTCGCCTTGTTCTTCGTCGTTCAAACGACCCGTTCGGCGGTTCGCGACACGTCGTCGACGCGGATGTACGCGGACGAGCAGGCAGCGATCGGCGAACGGGTACGTGCGATTGCCGGCGCGCGCGCGGTCGTCACCATCGATGATTATGCGCCCGCGATCTATCTCACGGCGGACGCCGCCGGTGAGGACGCCGCCTCGCTCGTCCCGCACGGTTTGCACCCTTCCGCGCCGAACCCGGCAACGCGCCCGGTCCTCCTCGTGCACAGCGAATCGGCTGCTCCGTTCGCCGTCCCCCGCGGCGCCGTCGCGTGCGGCCGATTCGGCGCGTGGTCGCTCTACGCGCTCTCCGCGGCTGCGGCGCAGGTGCGCGCGAGGTGCGTCGCGTCACCGCAGCCCAACGCACGGGCGATACGCAGCAATTGACACGACGAATCGGGGTGGGCGTGCTCGTCGCCATGTTGTCGGTGACGGCATGCTCGCACGGCACATCGATGCCGGAACCGGCGCGGCGGACGCTCGTCATCGGGCAGCTGCGGGAGCCGAGCTCACTCAACCCGCTGCTGATCGACGGCAGCGTCGCCGAGAATCTCGGCGCGCTCGCCTTTTCGTACCTCGTCGCCGTCGACGATCGCGGCCGCCTCGTCCCCGACGTCGCGACGGCGGTACCGACGCTGGCCAACGGCGGGATCGCGCGGGACGGGCGGCATCTCACCTATCACCTGCGGCACGACGTTCGCTGGGACGACGGCGAACCGCTGACCGCGCGAGACGTGCTCTTCACCTACCGCGCGGTGATGAACCCGCGCAACGACGTGCCGACGCGGCTCGGCTTCGACCAGATCGCGTCGATCGCGGCACCCGACCCGTACACCGTGCGCGTCACGCTCAAACGGCCGTTTGCGCCGTTCGTCACCTACTTTCTCGAACCGGAAAACTTTCCGATCCTCCCCGCGCACGTGCTGGAGAATCTCCGCGACCTCAACAGCGCGGCGTTCAATCAGCACCCCGTCGGATCGGGCCCGTACCGCGTCGTCGAATGGAAGCGGGGCGACCGCCTGCGGCTGGCCGCGAACCCGGCGTACTGGCGCGGAGCTCCCGCGTTCGAGACGATCGTCGTGCGGTTCATCGCGAACGAAGAGACGATACTGACCGGCCTGCGCTCGCACGAGCTCGACGCGTCGTTCGACGTGAGTCCGGCGAGCCGCGAATCGGCGCGAGCGCAGCTGCCGGAATCGGTCGTCGGAACGTATCCGATCTACGGCTTCGGCGCGCTGGTCTTCAACACGCGGTCCGGCGTGGTCGACGATGCGCGCGTGCGCCGCGCGATCGCGCAGGCGATCGACCGAAACACGATCGTGCGCAAGGTCAGCCACGGCGCGCTGGGCGCCGACCGCGCGCCGCAGGGCTTGTTCGGCTGGGCGTACGCGCCGCAGGTGGATGAGCCGAGGTACGACGTGCCCGCGGCGAGCGCACTGCTCGAAGCTGCGGGCTGGAGACCGGACATCCACGGCCTGCGTTGGCGCGCCGGGCATCAGCTGCAGCTCGATCTCGCCTACGACAACTCGTCCGCCGTCGCTCGCGGCGCCGCCGTCGCGCTGCAGGATCAGCTCGCGCGGGCCGGCGTCGACCTGCGCCTCAAGGGATACGCGCCGATCCTCTTTCACGCGCTCGGCGAATACGGGCCGCTCTCCGGCGGCCGTTTCGCGCTCGCGCTCGACACGGTTCTCACCGGCTACGATCCCGAGACGTCGTGGTTCTTCCGCTGCGACCAAGCGCCGCCGGCCGGCTCGAATTACGCGCGTTACTGCGACCGTGCAGCGGACGCCGCGCAAAACGACGCGCTCGCGACGTTCGACGAAACGCGGCGCAGCGCCGACTATCGCACGGTCCAGAAGCGCGTCGCGGCCGACGTCCCGGTCGCGTTTCTTTGGCGCACCGCCGGCCTCTCGATCGCGCCCGCATGGCTGCACGGCATGCAGCCCTCCCCCGAAACGCCGTACTGGTCGGCGTGGAAATGGACGCCGGCCGCAAAGTAGCGGCGGGACGTTCGGCGGCGTGAAAGGGACTCCGAGCCCTTGTGCGCGTGCGGTGAAACCCTAACAACCAGGATCGGCGGCGCCGATCGGTATCCCGCGCCGTTACGGTGAGGAACCCGACGCCCTCGAAGACCGGCGTCACGATCCGCAGCGAGGTTTCCGTTGATCAGAATCTCCGCGACGACGTCGAATCGGGCCCTCGTCGGAGTCGCGATTGCGATCGCGAGCATCTGCACCGTTCCGGTGCTGGGCCATCGCAGCCTCTGGCTCGACGAAGGGGTGAGCCTCGCCTTCGCTCAGCTCTCGCTGGGGACGCTGTTCGACGCGGTGCACCACATGGACGCCGCGGAGTTTGCGTACTACGCGTTCCTGCACGAGTGGCTTTCGCTCGTCGGTACGCGAGCGGAATTGCTGCGCCTGCCTTCGGCGCTTGCGGCGATCGGCACCGTTCCCCTCACCTACCTCGTCGCGAAGGAACTCTTCGGGCCGCGGAGCGGGGTCATCGCAACATTCCTCGTCGCGCCAAGTTTTTTCATCGTCAACATGGCGGAACAGGCTCGTCCGTACACGCTGGCGCTCTTCTTTTGCGTCCTGGCGACGTACTTTTTTTTGAAGCTCCTGCAGGCCCCGTCACTACCGTTCGCGGCGGGATACGCGGCCGCTGCGGCGCTGGCGATCCTGCTCCACGCTTTTTCCGGCCTGATGATCGTCGCCCACGTTGCGTCCGTGCCGCTGCTCACGGACGACGTCAGGGGGGTGCAGGTGCGGCTGTTCGCCGCATACGCCGCCCTGGGACTAGCGCTGCTTCCTTTTGCTTTGTTGCTCAAATCCGTCGGGATGCACCAGATCGACTGGATCGCGAAGCCGCAACTCGCCGACTTGGGGCGACTCTTCGGCCTGTTCATCGACAGAGCCGACAAGCCGAGCAGAGCGCTCGTGATGGTGGGCGCGCCGTGTTGTCTGGCGATGATCGCTGCGAGCGGTGCGGAGCGCCGCCGCGTCGCGGCGCTGATCGTTTGGGTGACCCTGCCGATTCTCATCGCATTCGCGCTCTCGTTCTGGAAGCCGATGTTCGAACCGCGCTACCTGTTCGTTTCGGTCGTGCCCCTGTTTATTCTCATGGCGCGGGGTCTAGGGGCAATTCCGAACCCGTGGCTTGCGAGCGCGTTCACCGCCGCGTTCGTCGTAACGCAGCTGTACAGCGACTGGAAGCAGCGCGCCGATCAACTTGAAGACTACCGCTCAGCGGTTCGTTTCGTGCAAGGACATGCGGCGACGGCTGACGCCGTCGTCGTGTCGCCGAGCTATTTCGCGCTGCCGTATCGGGCTGCTCAAGTGGAACTCGCGCCGAGGGGTCCCGTCATCACCGTGCCTCCGGCGGATTGGCGATTCTGGCTGCGCGAAGAGACGGAGCGGTCCTCCGCGATACCGCCTTCCGCCGTATCCGGGGGGCGCCGGCTGTGGCTGATCAGGCCGCCTGCCCGCAAAGACCGCAAGGCCGACGTCGAGGTCAACGCGGCGGAGGACGCGATCCGAAGCCGGCTGGTCCTGCGTCGAACGCTCTACTTCCAAGGGCTGAAGATCATGGAGTTTGCGCCAAGAAACAACGCCCGATTCCCGTCGAGCGTCGAGTGGGTCACCAGACATCTCGTCGGTGCGTTTATTGCGCCGGTGCGTTTATTGCGCTTCGGGAAGCCAGCCGAGGACGCGCGCGGTCATCTCGGTGCGGTTCTGGGATTCCGTTTTGACGAGCAAACGCTTCGTATGCCACTCGACGGTCGTGCTGGAGATGCACAGGGTCCGCGCGATTTGCGCCGACGGCGCACCATGGATGATGCACGAAAGCAGCTGCAGCTCCCGCGTGGTGAGGCCGTACCGGCGTTTGGTGCGATCGAGAATCCGATTGCGGTTCACCCGCCACAGCCAGCAGGCGAAGCTCTGTCCGTCACCGTTGCTCTCGAGCGGCATGATTCCGAAGACGATATCCGGCTCGATCAGCGTCATCGCCGGCTCGTTGGTGCGCAGCGCCACGACGGCTTTGCGCCGGATTATCCGCACCAGCAGTTCCGGCAGGCACCCCGGTGCAGTCGGGCCGAGCCCCTCGAGGAGCTTACGAAATTCCGCGCGGTGATCGCTCGCATGAAGTTTTCCTTCACCGCTGACCACGGCGGTGAACGGTGCACCGTGCTGCTCTACATATGATAGTGCGAACGAAGAAGTCTCTGTATCTTTGTCCTGTTTAAGAAAGCGTTCAGACTCCGCGATGCGTTGATTCACAGTACTATCTCGCTTTGCGAGTTTTCGATATGGTTGGGCATCCGTCACCTCTTACCGACGCGCGCCCACGACTCAAACACGATTGCTCCCGCCCTCGGGGCGACACGGTTCTATGTGAACCCTTGGTCTCGGTAGTGATTTGCCGTGTGAACGCATGGTATCGTTGCGCCACAATTCTCCGGATTATCGCGAGGATAGCAATGCGCAACCGTCGCTCTGTGTTTGTGATCACCGCCGCTCTCTTGTTCAGTACAAACGTCGGGCGCGCCCAAGCGGCACTCCATCCGGGTGATAAGGTCGACGTCCAGGTATACAACCACCCGGAACTCTCCGGGGTCCGGACGCTGGACGCGATGGGGAACGTCTCCGTGCCCGTCGCAGGAAGCGTCGCCGCGGCGAATCTCGAGCCGCGAGACGTGGCCGACCGCATCCGCGCCAAGCTCGCTCCGTACGTGCGACAGGTCGCCGTTCAGGTTCGCCTCGACACGCAAAGCGAATCGATCTTCGTGGCCGGCGGCCCGGGCGGTTCCGTCAAGTTCGTTCCTGGCGAGACGCTGTCGAGCGTTGTCGATCGTCTTCAAACGACGCACGTAACGCCGCAAGCCCAGAGCACCACGGATAGCTCCGGGGTGGTGCGCGGTTCCGATGCCGTGGATCTCTTCAACGGCGCGGTGGACTTTCGTCGCGTCAGCGTGATGCGCGAGGGTACCGTGATGGGGCCGTTCGACCTGCTCGCGCTCCGCGCAGGAGGGCAATTAGGCCCAACGCTGGCGCCGAACGACACCATTCAACTCGTGAACAAGCCGATCGCTGTAACGATTACAGGCGACGTGCAGCATCCCGGCATAGCGTACCTGCGGGATGGTGAGCCGCTCGCTCAGGCTCTCGCACAGGTAGGCGGCGCCTCGCCAACGACATCGACGCAAACCGGCATCGTGCTCGACCGCGCGGGCTCCGCGAATCGGGTGTCGCTCGGCGGAGACCAGTTCGCGCAGCCCGCGCAGAACGGCGATCGCCTCTTTGTTCCACGCGCGCCGCACGTCGACGTCGTGGGCAACGTGACCAAACCCGGCGACGTGGTGCTGCGCGGCAACCCGACGCTCGTCAGCGCCATCTATTACGCCGGCGGCCCGTCGCAATACGCGAACCTCAAGGCCGTTCAAGTGATACACGGCGCCAATAAAAACACGTACAACCTGGACGCGCTGCGAAAGGGGCGTGCCGGTGAGAACCCGACGCTCTCCGACGGCGACGTCGTGCTGGTTCCGCAGGGGAGCACGTTCGACCTGAACCAGGTGTGGTCGGCGATCGGTGCCCTCGGGCTGTTCGGGTTGCACATCTAATGACTGCACCGGTCATCGCCTATCGCGAAAACGTGGCGTACCGCAGACGCAAACGGGCGCTCGACCTCATCATCGGCGCTTGCGCCCTGTTGGTCGCGCTGCCGATCCTCGCGATCGCCGCAATCGCAATCCGTCTAGAAGACGGCGGCGCGATTCTCTTCCGCCAGCGTCGCGTGGGTCGTTTCGGACGCGTCTTCACGATTTACAAACTGCGGACGATGTCGAGCGCCGACTGCGTCGACGCGCTCTCTCCGACATCCGGCGGCGACGCTCGGGTGACGCGCGTCGGCGCGATCCTGCGCAAGACGTCGATCGACGAGCTTCCGCAGCTCTTCAACGTGCTGCGAGGTGACATGTCGGTTGTCGGCCCCCGCCCGGAGATGCCGTTCATCGTCAAACGCTACGAGCCGTGGCAGCATCTGCGCCACCTCGCGACGCCGGGAATCACGGGCCTCTGGCAGACGACCTGCCGATCCCGCGTTCCATTGCATCGGCCGGAAGCGACGCAGATCGATCTCGAATACGTGCGAACCGCCTCGACGGGAACGGACGGCCGCATCGTTCTGCGCACCTTTCGCGCTCTGCTGCACGCAGGGGGAGCCTATTAGTGGGCTCGTCGCCATCCTTCGCTCACAACGCCGCGGCGTTGCTCCTTCATCACTCCTCAGCCCGAGCACACTAGGAGCCTTTGTGACGATTCCCAAGACTATCTGCATCATCGGCACGGGGTACGTCGGGATGGCGAGCGCGATCGGACTCGCGGAGCTCGGTCATCAGGTGTACGGCTACGACATCCAACCGAACCGCGTCCGCGCACTGCAGCGCGGAATCACGCCGTATCACGAAGCCGGGATCGAGGAACCGCTTCAGCGGCACCTCGGAACGGGACGACTCGCATTTTTCGAAGACATCGCCCAGGCCGTCGGCCACGCCGATTTCGTGATCGTGACCGTCGGAACGCCGTCGCTCGAAGACGGCGCGGCCGATCTCTCCGCGGTGCGGGAGGCGATCGCGTCGGTCGTCCCCCTCATGCCGGACCATGCGGTCATCGTGCTGCGCTCCACGGTGCCGGCGGGCACGACCAATGAGTTCGCCGAGCAGTACGACGCGGAGTTCATCTATGCGCCCGAGTTCTTGCGGGAAGGATCGGCCATCGCCGATTTCCTCGCTCCGGACCGCATCGTCGTCGGGGCGGCGTCGATGCCTTCAGGCGAGCACTATGCGCGGCTTCTCGCGACGCTCGATCGTCCCGTGCTGGTTACGTCGTACCGCAATGCGGAATTGGTCAAGAGCGTTTCGAATGCGTTCTTGGCGCTGAAGATCAGCTTCGCGAACGAGGTCGCCAATCTGTGCGACGTGCTCGAAGCGGACGCTCTCGAAGTGCTGCGCGGCGTCGGGGAGGATCGCCGGATCGGCGGAGACTTTCTTGCGCCCGGAATCGGCTTCGGCGGGCCGTGCTTCGAAAAGGACGTGAGGAGTTTGTGCCACGTCGCCGGCCAGCACGGCGCGCCGCCCGAGCTGCTGACCGCGACCTTGCGCGTCAACGAGTCGCAGCCTCGCCGCATCGTCGACGTCCTCGAAGCGGAGCTCGGCGGCCTGGCCGGTGCCCGCATCGCCGTCTGGGGACTGACGTTCAAGGCCGGCACCGACGACGTTCGCGACTCGCTGGCCCTGCGCATCATCGACGACCTGCGCGCTCGCGGCGCCGTGCCTCTGGCCTACGACCCTGCCATCGCGCTCCATCCCGAGATTCGCTGCGACCTCGCGGTCTCCGCGCTCGAGGCACTGGACGGCGCCCACGGGCTGCTCGTGCTCACGGAATGGCCGGAATTCGCCGGGGTCTCACCCTACGCGGTCGCTGCGCGACTCAACGGCGACGTCGTCGTGGACGGCAGAAACGTACTCGACCCACAGTCCTATGCGGCCGCCGGCCTGCGCTTTCGCGGCGTCGGCCGTCGACCTGCAACCACACTGCCGCTGGCTGCGGCAAGCTGAGGTGTCATGACTATCGATCGCTTCACCGGAATGCTTCGCCGCCAATGGCTGGTCGTTGCAATCGTCCTCGCCATCGGCGTGATGGCGTACCTCGCCCTCCAGGAAAGGATGCGGACGTATAGCGCGACCGCGTCGATCCTCGGCGTCGCCGCTCCGTCGCAGAACGCGGCGTCGCTCGATCCGCAAAAGGACCCGACGCAAGCCGCCGTGACGCCGCAAGATCTCCCGAGCTTGATCACGAGCTCGACGGTCGTGCAGCGGGTCGGCCGCGACCTTCACCTCTCGGTGGACGACACGATGAAGCTCGCCGGCGAAGTGAGGGTCCGCCCGCCGACGTCCAACGTCATCCAGATCACGGTGACGGACCGCGATCCGCGTCGCGCCGTCGCGGCGGCGAACGCGTTCTCGACCGAGATCCAAGCGATCGAACGCGAGATCGCGACGTCCCGATATGGGTCGTTGATCGACGACCTCCAATCGCAGCTCCGCGGTCGGCGCGACGTGCTGGCCGGGATCGACTCGAAGCTCGCCGCGGTTTCGGCTGCCGATCCGTACATCACGACGGATGCCGGCACGACCGCGATCAACACGCAGCTGGTCGCTACCCTGCACCAGCGCGACGCGATACGCGCCTCCATGCAGGGCGACGCGTCGGCTGCACAGTTCGCCGCGGCGCGCCCGCAGCTGACCCGGGACCTCGCGTCGCGCGAGATCATCGACAAGAACCCGACGTTCAACAGCCTGCGGGAACAGTACGGCAAGGATCTCGCTCAGCTCAACGTCGCGCTGGCTGGGTACACCGACGCGTTCCCGGGGCTTTCCGGGCAAAAATCGCAAGTCGGACGCGAGGGCCAGATGCTCTCGAACCTGCAAGCTCGCGAGACGGCGCAGCCGGCCAAGAGCGAATCGTACGTCGCCGCGCTGCTGGACAAGAACAAGGCCGACGCCGCATACGCGAGCGATCGCGCACAGCTGGCGACGTTCGAAGCGGTGATCGCCGACCTCACGCAGCATCTCAATGCGAGCCGCGGCTCCGCCCTCTCCGTGGCCGCACTTCGCCGCGAAAAGGAAGCCGGCGACCAGGCTTACGCGCGCCTTTCGGATCGCCTGGCAACCGCGATGGCGGATCGGTCGCAGGCCGCATCGATCGCTCCCGCCATCGTCATCGATCGCGCGAGCTTCGCGAGGCCGTCGTTGTTGTCGCAGCCGCGCGTCCTGGGCACGGCTCTGGCAATCGCGTTCTTGTGGCTCGCCCTCACGCTCGCGTTCCTCGTGGATGCATCGGACAAACGGCTGCGGACGCGCACGACCATCGAAGAACTCTACGGCAGCCCCGTGCTGACCGACGTCGGATAGGAGAGAGGTACGTCCATGGATTCGCTCCAAGAAAACTTCCGCATCCTGCGCATTCGCGTCGAGTCGCAAACGGCGCTGCCGGCGATCGTCGTCGTCAGTGCGTCGATGTCCGGCGACGGGACGACGTACGTGGCCTCGGGTCTCGCGCGCGCATTTGCGGAGGCTGGGCATCGGACGCTGCTGCTGGAGGCGAACACGGCGCGCCCCGGCGTCGCGGATCAGCTCGATATACGGCCGATACCGCCGACGTGCACTGCCGCCGGGCTCCACGCGCGCACGGCGGAAGTTCCGGGCCTGTGGGTCACCGCTTTGCGCGGGGGACCGGCCGACGGAACGATGCGCGAACTCACGACGCGCATGCGCAACGAGTTCGCAGTAACCGTGATCGACGCGGCGGCGATCCCGACGTCCAGTCCCGCGCTGCAGCACTCTCACGCAGACGACGCGCTGCTGGTGGCGGTGCGAACGGGGCGCCGGGCTTGCGCCGCCGATCAGGAGCTCCTGCGGCTGATCGGCGACGGCGACGTGCGTCTCCTCGGCATCGTGCCGACGAAAGCGCGCGGCCGTCGCGTCGCGGCGCCGCTGAGCACGCCGCAGCTCGTTCCCGAGGTCGAGGCGCCGGCACACTTCGCGCCGCGCGCAGGCGCCCGGGGATAGCATGGCCGTTCTGGTAACGGGCGGAGCCGGGTTTCTCGGCAGCCACCTCGTCGATCGCTTGGTGCGCGACGGGAACGACGTCATCATCGCGGACAACCTCTCGACCGGCCGGATCTCCAACGTCGGCGCGGCGCTCGCCACCGCGAGCGCAACGCTGGTGTACGTGGACGTCGCCGCACCGGCGGCCGACCTGCGGGCGGCGATCGAAGGCGCGACGGCGGAGCCGATCGACGCGATCTTTCACCTCGCTTCCCCGGCAAGCCCGGAAGCGTACGACGCGAATCCCTGGGAAACGCTGGCCGTCAACGCGCTCGGAACGATGTCGCTGGTCGAGCTCGCGCTCGAACGCAACGCGCTCATGCTCTTCGCATCCACCTCGGAAGTGTACGGAGATCCCGGCGTTCATCCGCAGCCCGAGGCGTATTTCGGCAACGTCAACCCGGTGGGCCCGCGCGCGTGCTACGACGAAGGCAAGCGCTTCGGTGAAGCCGCGGTGTCCGTTGCGATGCGCCGACGCGGTTTGAACGGACGTATCGTGCGTCTGTTCAACTGCTACGGGCCGCGGATGGACTTCGCCGACGGACGCCTCGTTCCGGCACTGCTCGCCGCGGCAACCGCGGGCGAGCCGTTGCCGATTCACGGCAGCGGGCTTCAGACGCGTTCGATGACGTATGTCGACGACGTCATCGACGGGCTGATGACGGTCGCAACGTCGCCGGCGGCCGACGAGCCGGTGAACCTCGGCAGCGAAGAAGAGCACACGGTGCTCGAGATCGCGCAAGAGGTCGCCGCAGCGGTAGGGACGGCGTGCGACGTCGCGCACCTTCCCGCGCGGCCGGAAGACCCGCACCGCAGGCGGCCCGACATCACGCGGGCGCGGCGACTGGGCTGGGCGCCCTCGACGCCGCTGCGTGATGGGCTGCACCGGACATACGCCTGGTATCGCGCCTATGGCCTGCAGTATGCGTGAGGCTGCGCAATGATCGCTGCGGCGCGGCCGGTTCGCGGAGCAGCGGATTGGTCGATGAACGGAGTCCTCGCGTGGTGGCGAGCGCACCCGCGGCTGCCGATCGTGATCGTGCTCGTGCTGTGGGCAATCATGCCGGAGGTCCGGCGGCTCATCGACTGGCGGATCGGCTTCAACTACATCGCCGTGGCGAGCATCGTGCCGCTCCTCGCGCTCATTCCGTTCGCAGCGCTCGTGCTGTATCGGGATCATGGCAAGTACGGGCGCTCGATCGCGCTGTGCGCATGGCTGTGGGCGGGCGGTTTCGGGTATGCCTTCGTCGTCGGCATCGCCACGGGCAACGGGCTGGCGGCGATCTACTCCGCACTCAACTTCGTTCTGCCGATGTTCTTCGGATTGTGGGTCGCGACGCTGGACATCGCGCCCGAAGCGTTGAGCAACCGGGTCGCAGCGATCGCGCTGTGGATTGCGACGGCACTGGCGCTCTACGCCGTCTTCCAGTACGTCACGCTGCCCGAGTGGGACGCGGCGTGGATGCGAAGCACGCAGATCATCAGCATCGGAATCCCGGCGCCCTTCCAGTTTCGTCCGTTCTCGACGCTCAACGCGCCGGGTCCGTTCGCCGACTTTCTGGTCGCGGTGCTCCTGCTGAACCTTCCGCGGCTGAAACGGCCCTCCGCGCTGCAGTTGGCGCAGGTCATGCTGGTGGTCGGGGTGCTCGTGCTCACGATGGTGCGAACTGCGTGGATTGCGGCAGCCGTGGGTGTGTTTGCCTACCTGCTGATGAGCCCCAATCGCGCGAAGAACCTCGCAATCTTCAGCCTCGTCGGCGCCGTCTGCGCGGTGCTCGTGATCAACGCCGGGGTCCTCTTGGGCAACGACCAGGCGGGGAGCGATCTCTCGCGCCGCTTCCAGACGCTCGGAAATCTCCAGAACGACAGCTCGTACAACGTCCGCCAAGAGTATTTCGGCGACAAGCTGCAGAGTGCGCTCAGCCAGCCGACCGGTTCGGGTCTCGGAGTGCTGGGAACCGCGGCAAAGCTGGGCTCCGCCGAGCAGGTCGTCGACTTCGACAACGGCTACATCGCGCGGCTCACCGAGATGGGATACTTCGGCACGGCGTGCTATCTCGCCACGCTGGTCGCCGGCCTGGTGCTGGCGTGGCGGTATTGGGACGCGGCGCGCCGGCGCGGGAGTCCGGGTGAAGCCGCGTTCGGCGCCGCAGTGTTCGCCCTGCAGCTGACGTTGGCGTTCACCGACAGCTCGAGCGATCATCACAACCAGTTCTCCGGCATCTTCTTCTGGCTCAGCCTCGCGCTGGTCTGCGGCCGTCACGAACCGGTCCGCAGAGCGGTTCGACCGTGACCGCAGCTCACAACGCCGTCGGCCGCATCGTGCGCAACGGACTGAGCGGCGCCGGCGCGCGCATCCTGATGATGGTGGTGGGGTTCGCCCTCACGCCCTACATCGTTCACTCGCTCGGCTTTTTGGACTTCGGCTTGTGGGCGACGGTCGGCGCGCTGGCCGGCTACCTGGGCATCCTCGATTTCGGACTCGGCGGCTCGTTCGTCAAGTTCATCGCACAGTACGTCGAGCGCAACGAGCACGCGTCGGCGCGCCAGGTCATCACTTTCGGCATGCTGTTCTATCTAGGCTTCGGGCTTCTGACGGCCGTGCCGGTGTTTCTGTGCGCCCCCGCGCTCGTCCACTTGTTCAAGATGCCGGCGGAGGCGTATCCGCACGCCATATCGGTATTCCGAGCGCTGTTCGTGATCTTGATCGCGTCGCTGGCCTTCGGGATCCTCGGGAGCTGCATCATCGCGGTGCACCGGCTCGACCTGGCAAGCCGCAACAACGTCATCGGTTACGCCGTCTACGCCTCCCTCGTCGCCGTGCTGATCCACCTGCACCAAGGCATCAACGGGCTCATCGCCGCGCAGGCGGCGCAAGTCGCCGTGACGGCGACCATGCATTACTTCACCGCACGGCGGATCTTCGGCCCGGTTTGGCACGATCCGCGGCGCTTGGACCCGCTGATCGTGAAGCAGATGTTCACCTTCGGCGGCTGGACACAGCTCACGACGATCTTCAACGTCATCATGTTCGACGCCGGACGGTTCATCTCGGCCGGCGTCGTGGGCGTCTCGAGCGTTACCTATTACGAGATCGGCGGCAGGCTCGCCCACATCTCGCGCGGACTGCCCGGCTATCTGCTCGACGCGCTTCCCCCTGCCGCTACGGCTGCGGACGCGCGGGGCGACAGCGAAGAAGTGCGTCACATTTCGGTCAGCACGACGCTCTATCTGCTGCTCGTCACGACGCTGATCGCGGGCTTCGCGTGGGGCGCTTGCGGTCCGATCATGCGCGTCTGGTTCGGGACCGATCACCCGTACGTGCACGAGATCGTGCTCTGCCTGACCGTCGCCTACGTCGTGAGCTGCGGGGCAGCCGTGCGCATCACCGTCCTTCGTTCGCTCGGCCGGCCCGAGCTCGAGACCGCATGCGTCGCAACCGGGGCGGTCACGACCGTCGCGGCGACGGTCCTGCTGGTGCCGCGCCTCGGCGTGGTCGGCGCCGCGGTCGGTTACGCGGCCGGATGGATCGCATACTCGGTGTGCTCGCTGGCGATCGTACGGCGCGGGGACCTGTTCGATTGGTGGAATTCTACCGGCGACGCTTCGCTGCGGATCATGGCGGTCGGCGTGTTCAGCGCCCTCGGCTTGAAGGACGCGGTCGACGTACCGTGGATCGCCGGCATGTTCGCGCATCGGGTGACCGGCCTCTTCGTGCTGGGCGTGTGCGGCGTGCTGTACGTGCTCGCCTTCGTGCTGCTGATTTGGGCGGTCGGCGCCTGGCGCTTCGAAGAGCGGCGGTTCGTGAACGTCGCGACGCGGCTGCGCGGCGTGCTGCTTCCGGCATCGCGCTCGATCGCGGTCGTCGCGTTGGCGGCCGGCGCGCTCGCGGCATCGGTCGTCTCTGCGGCTGGATCTGCGACGCCGGCAGCGGCGAGCGAGACGCCGCGCTCGGCCGCGAGCTTCGTCGACTCCGTGGGCGTGAATCTGCATTTGGCATACGGCAACACGCCGTACGGCAACGTCGATCGCGTCGCGCGTCTGCTTGCGGACCTCCGCGTGCGCCACGTCCGCGACGGCGTTGAAGCCGGTCGGTCAGATGTGTGCGCCGCGGCGCAACGCCTCGCGCGGGACGGCGTCCGGTTCACCTATATCACCGCGCCGACCATCGACGGTGCGGGGCTCGCGGCCTGGCGCCGCTGCGTCGGCCGCTCGATCGAAGCGTACGAGGCGCCCAACGAGTACAACACGAGCCATCCCGCCGCTGACGGCGACTGGGTTGCGACGATCCGCGAGTATCAGCGTTTGCTCTACCGCGCCGTCAAGTCCGATCCGGCTCTCGCGGGTCTCCCGGTGATCGGTCCGTCTTTCTCGACCATCGCGGCCTACGCTCAGGTCGGCGATCTCTCCGCGAGCATGGACCGCGGCAATCTGCACCAGTATTTTGCCGGCCGCCCGCCCGAGACGAATGGGTGGGGCGACGGCGGTTACGGCAGCCTGCGCTACGGGATCGCCCACGCACGAGAGGTCGCGGGCGCAAAGCCGATCGAGGTGACCGAAAGCGGGTACGGGACGGCAGCGCGCCCGGAGATGGTTCCACCGCCGATCGCTGCGCGCTACATTCCGCGGATGTTTTTCACGCAGTACAACTCCGGGATCGAGCGCACGTACCAGTACGAACTCTTCGACGAGGGCGGGCCGCCGTTCGACACGTTCGGGCTCGCGGATGCACACGGCACGCCCAAACCGGCATTCCTCGCGCTGGCGAGCATCATGCAGCTCCTCGCCGCGGCGGGCGCCCCGTCGCATCCCTCGCCGGCGCTGCAAGTCGACGTAAACGCGGGCGGCGCACCAATTCGACACACGCTGCTCGCAGGTCGTGACGGGATCTACCTCGCGCTCTGGCTCGACTCACCGGCGATCGATCCGGCCACCTTGCGCGAGCAGCCGGTCCCGTCGGCCCAGGCAACCGTCTCACTTGGAGTCCCGCTCGCGTCGGCGACCCGCTACGCCTCCGACGCCCAGGGGACGCTGCAGCCGGTTCGGCTCGCGGCAGCGACGCGGATCACGACCACGGTCTCCGACGCGATCTCCATCCTCAAACTCGTTCCGAGGCGCTCATGAGTACTCCGGCAGCGGACTCGCTTGCGATCGTCATCGCGTCCAAGAATCGGCGCGACGACCTCGCGCTCGCATTGCGGTCGATCCGCGCGCAACCGACCCAGCCCGACCGGATCATCGTCATCGATCAATCCGATTCCCCGTACGCGCTCATCGACGATGACGTGCTGCGCTACCGGCACGATCGGTCGATTCCCGGTCTCACCGTGGCGCGCAACGCTGCGATCGCGCTCAACGATTGCGCCAACGTTCTCTTCATCGACGACGACGTCGAGTTTGTCAGCGACGTCGTCGCGCATCTGCGCGACAATTTCCGCGCACATGCCGATGCAATCGGGCTGCGCTGCGCCATCACGCCCCCGCAGGTCAGAACGTTCGTGGAGCAGCCGGGCTTCGGAAGCCGCATTTGGGACGCTTGGCAGCGCGTCTTTTGGCGCGGCTTCTTCGACAACAATACCGCCGCGCTGAACGACCGCGGGGAGGTCGGGTTCGCGCCGGGGTGCGCGATGGCGTTCCGCTCCACGCTGTTCGATTCGGAGCGTTTCGATCCGGCGCTGGTCGACTACAGTTACGGAGAGGACTGGGAGTTCTCGAAGCGCGCGCGCCGGCACGGCCGGCTGTACCACGTCGCGGGTGCAGTGCTCGTTCATCACGAGTCGACGCTCAACCGTTACGGGCAGCGGCGATTGCTCGCGCAGCGCTGGCGCAACATGCTGTACTTCTACGACAAGCTCGAGCACGATCGCACGGCGTTTGACCGCTTTTGGCGCCTGTGGTGGATGCTGGGCGAAACGGCGGTCTGGCTGCGCAAAGGGTACGGCCTGCCCACGCAGGAGGCGAGATGGCCGAAGGGCCGCTGACGATCTTCATCGTCCATCCGTCCGAGCTGCTCACCGATCATCGCCCGCACGGCGACGGCATCGTTGCGTACGGCTTCGTCGCTGCGCTGGCGCGGCGCGGTCACCGCGTCCACGTCGCATGCCAGGAAGTCGACGTGCGCGGCCCCGTCCCGGCCAACGTGGTGCTGCACCCGATCGCCTGCAGAGAGCGCGGGCTCGCCGGCTGGCTCGAGTACGCGTTTCGCGTGCGGATGCTGTTCGGGCAGATCGACCGCCGGGAGCGGATCGACGTCGCGCATCAGCTCAACCCGGTGTTCTCCGGCCTGAGCCTTGCGCTGCTGGGCTGCAGCGTTCCCATCGTACTGGGAACATACGTCGCGCCGTGGCCGCAGGACGCCCCGCCCGACACCGCGCCTTGGGCGCGCTTCCTGCGCTCTGCGAAGGGCGCCGTCTTGCTCGTGCAGCAGCAGCGCGCGGCCGCGCTCCTCGCGACGACGCGCATCGCGACCGAAACGCGCATCGTCGCCGCACCCTCGATTCGCGCGAAGGTGCGCGAGCAGAAGCATGGCGTCGACACCGCGCTGTTCGCGCCGGTGCCGCAGGAGCCGCACGACGCGGCATCGAGCACGCGCGTGCTGTTTCTGGCGAACGTCAGCCCGGTGAAGGGTATCTTTACGCTGCTCGACGCGTTCGGGCGCGTGCGCGAGCGCGTGCCCGAAGCGACGCTCGTTGTCGCAGGCGGCGGAGCGCACTTGGCCGACGTGCGCCGGCGCATCGGCGAGCTCGGCTTGAACGCATGCGTCGACGTGCTCGGCAACGTTGCCCGAGAGGAGGTCCCGGCGTTGATGCACCGCAGCGCGGTGTACTGTCTGCCGTCGTTCGGTGAGCCGTATGCGACCAGCGTGATCGAGGCGTTTGCGGCCGGGATGCCCGTCGTCGTAACGCACTCCGGCGGACTCGCGGAGCTGGTCGACGACCTTGGCGGGTTCCGCGTCACGCCGGGCGATCCCGAAGAGCTCGCCCAGGCGCTCGTCTCGGTGATCCGTTCACCCGAACTCGCGCGCCGGATGGGCGCCCACAATCGCGGCCGCGCCGAACGCGAGTTCAGCTGGGATGCCGCCGTGACGACGCTCGAGGCCACGTATGCAAGCGTCGTGCGCCCCGTGCGCGCCGCAGGAAGGATCGCATGCCCGCCGTCACTGTCTTGATCGCGGCCCATCAGGCCGAGGCGTTCGTCGGTACTGCGGTCGCGTCGGCGCTCAACCAGACGTTCCGCGACCTCGAGGTGCTGCTCGTCGACGACGGCTCGCGCGATCGGACGGCCGACGTCGCGCGCGCGGCAGCAGGCTTCGATCCGCGCCTCTCCGTGATCCGCCTGACGCGCAATCGCGGCGTCTCGGCCGCGCGCAACGCCGGGTTGCGAGCGGCACGCGGCCGCTGGATCGCGCCGCTCGATGCCGACGACGCGTTCGCCGAGCAGCGTCTCGCGCAGCTCGTCGGCGAAGCGGAGCGCCTCGGCGCAGACCTCGTCGCCGACGATGTCGTCGCCGTGCGCGGCGCGCTCGCGACTCCGGGCGGCTTCGCGGCACCGCTGCGCGGCCGACCCCCGGATGCCGCGCAGTTCGTCGCGCTCGACGTGCTCGGTTCCGACGCGATGTCGATCGGCTACATGAAGCCGCTCATGCGGCGCGCGTTCTTGGAGCAGCGTGAGCTCGAATATCCCGAAGACATCTACGCTGGAGAGGACTTTCACCTCTACGTGCGGTGCCTGCTCCACGGCGCGCAGCTGCGCTTCGTCGGCGAGGGATGGTATCGTGCCACCGTGCGCGACGAGTCGCTCTCACGCGGCAATCCGGAGCGCGTGTACGACGCCTTCGCGCGTTCCATCGCGGCATTGCGCGCGGAGGCGGCGGGGCTCGGCGACCGGGCCGCAGTACGAGCGCTCGACCGGCGCAGCGCCGATCTCGCCGCGTATCGCGCGTACTCGTGCTTCTCGGATGCGATGCATGCCGGCCGCGTCATCGAAGCACTGGGGACCCTGCGCGGCCTCATCTCGCGCGCGTACACCTGGCGGCGCCTGGGGATGGCCGCCCGGCGCCGGCTGGCGCGCGGAGCGGCAGGCGCATGACGTACGGGGTCCGTGTCAGCATCATCATCCCGGCCTACAACGCCCAGCGCTACATCGCCGGCGCCGTCGCATCGGCGCGCGCACAGACGCTCCGCGACATCGAGATCATCGTGGTCGACGACGGATCGCGCGACGGGACCGCGACGGCGGCGCTGGACGCGGCCGGCAACGACCCGCGCGTGCGGGTAATTTGCTACGAGATGAACCGGGGCGCGGCTCACGCGCGCAACGTCGCCCTCGCGGTCGCGAGCGGAATCTGGATCGCCCCGCTCGACGCGGACGACGCGTTTTCCGCCGACCGGCTCGCGCGGCTCGTTCCGCTCGCCGAAGGTGCCGGCGCCGATCTTCTCGCCGACAACATCCTGCTCGAACGCCCCGGCGCGGCCGCGCTGACCGCGTTTCGCCATGGCGAACGTTTTCCGCACCGCCCGCTGAGCCTGAGCCGGTTCCTCGCCCTCGACACGCCGGGTTCGGAGGACCTTCCCGCGGGGTTCATGCACCCGCTGATGAGGCGCACCTTCCTCGAACGGCACGGGCTGAACTATCCGGAAGACATCCATGCCGGCGAGGACTTTCACCTCTACGTGCGCGCACTGCTGCGCGGAGCGCGGCTGTTCTGCATCCGCGACGCGTACTACCGCGCGCGCGTCCGCGCCGACTCCCTTTCGCGCGCCGATCCCCAGCGCAATTCCGATGCATTCGCACGTTCCATCGCGGCGTTGCGCGCCGACGCCGAAGCGCTGGGTCAACGTCCGATCTCGCGCGCGCTCGGCCGGCGCGCCGATGCCTTTGCATCGTACGCCGAGTACTCGCGACTCGCCGACGCGCTGCGCGAACGGCGCCTAGGCGAAGCGCTCCGGCGCTTCCCGCTCATCGCGACGCAGCGCTACACGTGGCGGCGCTTGCGCGACGCCGTCGCTCGCCGGCTCGTGCCGCGTCGTCCCGGGGCATTGCGCTCCCTCGGAGGTTCCTGACCGTGACTACCGTCGTCGTGGCGCGCCATGCGCCGTATCCGCCGCGCAGCGGAAGCCCGCTGCGCACGTGGCTGACGATCCGCGCCCTTGCGCGTCTCGGACCCGTGCACGTGTTCTCGGTCGGCGGCGACGCGGCAGCCGCGTCGATGCCCGGCGTCGAGCGATGGGTGCACGTCGACGACGGCGAGTATCCCGGAACCGCGCACGGCGGACTGCACCGGCTGGAAAAGCTCCTTCGTCCGCGTGAGTTTCCGCTCGAAGACGACGGCGCCACGAACGATCTCAACCGCCGCTTGACGGCGTTCGTCGATCGCGCGAAGCCCGACCTCATCGTGCTCTCGCATTGGGCCGATGCGCTTCCCGCCGCACTTGCCGGCCGCGCGAACATCGTCGTCGACGCGCACAACATCGAGCCGCTGCTCGAGGAAGACCTGCTCCGCAGCCGCGGTGGGCTCACGCTCGCGAAGCGGATGCAGCTGTGGCGGTTTCGCCGGCGCCACCGTCACTTGTTCCGGAGCGCTCGCCGCGTCTGGGTTCCGAGTGAGGACGACGTGCGCGCGCTCCGGCGTCTGGACCCGCGGTTAGCGGCGCCCTTTGTGTGGCCGAACGTCGTCGACGTCGAGGAGTATGCCGATCTGCGCACCGGAGCGACGCCGCCTCCGCCGGGCCTCGCACCGAACGGACGCACACTGGTGTACGTGGGCTGGTACCACTACGTTCCCAACGCTCGCGCCGCGGCGGCCCTCATCGAGCGCGTCTTTCCGCGCCTCGCCGCCGATTTTGCCGACGCCAGGTTGGTTTTGGTGGGCCGCGATCCTACCGATCTCATGCTCGCGGCCGCGGACCGCGATCCGCGCATCATCGTAACCGGCGGCGTTGCGGACGTTCGGCCGTACCTGCGGCTGGCCGACGCGTGCGCGGTTCCGCTCACCGAAGGCGGCGGCACCCGGCTGAAGATTCTGGAAGCATTTGCCGCGCAAATCCCCGTGATCAGCACGACCAAGGGCGCCGAAGGGCTCGGCGTCGAGGACGGCGTGCAGCTGATCGTCGCCGACGACGACGAGCGCTTCGCGGCCGCTGCCGCGGCGATTTTCCGCAACCCGATTCCGGCGCTCGAACGGGCGAGCCGCGCCTACACGTTCGTGTGCGAGCGCTACTCGCTCGGCAAGCTGGAACGTCTTCTCCCGCACGCCCTCGCACCCGCCCAGAGAAACGGACGTGAACACGCCATGTCAAGCAACGTGCAGATGACCGGTTTGTCCGATGCGCAAGATGCGCGTCTCGAGGAGGCGCTGCGCGGCGTCGAGGGCTGGCTCGGGCCGGTCGAGGCGCGCCTGCTCTACAGCAGCGTTCGTGATTTTCCGCCGATCGACGAGCCGCTTCGCGCCGTTGAAATCGGGTCGTGGAAGGGCCGCTCGACGATCGCCATGGCGTGCGCGCTCGAGCAGCGAATCGGTGAGGTCGTCGCGATCGACCCGCACGACACCGCCAGCGTCGACCTGGTCGGCGAGTACGGCGCGGTCGACACGTTCGCAGCCTTCACCGACAATATTCGTCGCGCAGGCGTCGCGAACCGCATACGCGTCGTACGAAGCACCTCGACGGAAGCCGCGCGCGACGTGCTGACGCGGCCTGTCCACGTCCTCTTCGTCGACGGCTCGCACCGGTATGAAGACGTGAAGAGCGACGTGCAGCTCTACTTTCCCGCGCTTGCCGGACGCTCGGTCGTGGCGCTCAACGATCCCTCGCGCGACGGCGTGTATCGTGCGCTTCGCGAGTTCGTGCTCACGCGGGGAGATCTCTTCGACGGCTTCATCGGCGAGAACACGATCTTCTTCACGCGCGACGTCGCTCGGCTCCGCACGATGCACGATCGCGTCGCCGCGGTTCGCCTGCGCGGATTGCTCTTTCTGCGATATCTCGGACAACGGTACGACGGCGTCATTCCGGGGTGGCTGCGGCGCATGTCGTCCGCCTTTGCGTACCGGATAACCGGATACGCGAGAATGACTCGTGCCGGATCGCGTTGACCGCTGGAGCGTGCTTCGGCCGGTTGCGAAACGTTGTTATCTGCCCTGGCGCCACGTCAGTTCCGCGTCGGATCGGCGATTGGAGCGAGCAGTTCGAGGCGCCGCTTGGGTAAGCATCGATATCTTCGATACCGCGGTGTTCCGGTGCGTTCCCGAACCGGAGGACGTATTCGAGATCGTCGGCATCCGCGCTCGAGGCAGAGCCGGGATGCCTTCCAGCCCGCAGCGGTTCCGAGCGCACAGGGCCGAGGCGGAACGATCGGCCCGCGAGGAAGCAGGGCTGCTTTCGCGGGCTCAGGACGTTACGCTCGACCAGATCTACGCGTGCCTGCACGACGCGCTGCCGGAACTCGACGTCGAGGACACGATGAGGGAGGAACTCGCCGTCGAGCGTGCGGTCTGCGTCGCAAATCCGGACATCAAGGCGTTCTACGAGCGCCTGCAGCGGGACGGCCGAAACGTCGCCTTCGTCTCCGATACGTATCTGCCGGCGTCGTTCATCGACGAGCTTTTGACGTCGGTAGGCTACGGCGGGTGCCACGAGCTCTTCGTCTCGAGCGAGTGCAACGCGACGAAGAACCACGGCGCTTTATTTTCCCAGGTCGCGGCGGCGCTCGATGCGCCGCCGGATCGAATCCTGCACGTCGGAGACCGGTTTCGGTCGGACTTTCATAACGGCCGCAAAGCGGGGCTCCAGACCTATTGGTACCGCAAGAGGATCAAGCCGCGCGAGCAGTTTCGGTCGGAGGCTACGCTGGCGGGAAACGCCCTCGCTCGAATCGAGGCGCTGGCAATCGAGGGCGGGGACGAAGAACGCGACCGCTTCGAGGCGTTTGCCGCGGGCGTCTTGGGCCCGCTGTTTCTCGGACTCACGCAATGGCTGGCTCGTTCCGTGAAAGAGCAGGCCGCCGAGCTGGTGCTGATCTGCGCCCGAGACGGCTACGTCATCCAGCAGATCTACGAGCGTCTGCGGCGTTCCGGCGACTTACCGCCGTCGTCCTATTTCATGGCATCCAGACGCGCCCTGGCCTTCCCGGCGTTGAAGAAGGTCGACGAACGCGCGCTCGAGGTGACGCTCTGCGTCGGTGCCGACGGCGCACCCATGCAGGCTTTCTTCGAGCGCATCGGTCTCGACATCGCCGCCTTCCCCGTTGAATTGCGCGAAACGGGCTGCGACCCGACGACCAGGGTCGCGACAGCTCCGGACTACGCCAAGCTCCGCACGCTCTTCACTCGCCTCGAGCCGCACGTGCTGGAAGCCGCGGCGGCCGAACGTCCGTTGCTCCTGGAGTATTTTCGCTCGACGGGCTTTTCCGCGAACCTCGAGCAGCTTGCGTTCTTCGACATCGGTTGGGGCGGTTCGCTGTTCGAAGCGACGTCGGCGGTGGTACGCGAAGTCGGAGCGCGCACCGAGTGTCGGGCCTACTATCTGGCCACCGACGAGCGCATTCTGAACCTTCGAAGCGAGGCGGGGACCGCGACGTCGTGGCTGTCGCACGCCGGAACGCCGGCCGACGTGCACCAGGCCGTCCATGCGGCGTTGTGGCTGCTGGAGGTCTTCTTCTGCGCTCCGCACGGATCCGTCGTCGGCTATCGCCGCGACGAGGCCGGCGCTGCGGCCCCGGTCTTGCGTGAGTTCGATCCCGACTCTCCTCAAGCACGGGCTGTTTCGGGGATCCACGAAGCGTCGCTGCGGTTCGTCGATCGATGGCTTGCGATTTTCGGTGATGCGGGCCCGGAGATCTCGAGCGACGATGCGTTCAGACGCCTCCAGCGGTTCGTCGAACGGCCGACCAATCGCGAAATCGCCGCGTTCGGCGAGTTCACGCACCTGGATCACCTCGGATCGACCGCCATCGAGCGGCCCTTGGCGCCGGCGGTGTCGCTCTGGGAAATGCTGACTCACCCGAAGGCCGTCGTCGCTCGATATCGGAGCTGCTTCTGGAAACTGGGATTCCTGCAGCGATTGCTCCGCAGCGGTTCCTCGGCGCGCGTGCTCTCGAGGGTCCTTCGTCAACGAGGGCGAGTTCGTTCGATCTGGCACCGCGTGCGCGGAAGCGTTTCCGTCAAGTTCGCCGCCCGTCCATCGTGAGATCAATTTGAGCCAAGTGAGGGGCAACTCTTGAAAATCGCGCACGTGAGCAAAAGCGATGCTTGGGGCGGCGGCGCCAGTCGCACCGCACAAGATCTCACGGCATCCCTCAACGCTCGCGGACACACGGCCACGCATTTCTGCGCGTGGGCCGGTGGAGGGTTCGGTGAAACGCGACGGCCGCTGTTCGGTACGGGGCTGATTCAGCGCGTGACGCGGAAGGCGCACCGCGTGGCCGGCAGGATCGGATTCCCCGAGGTGGTGCCGTTCGAGCTGCCCATGCTGATCGCGCAAGGACTCGTGCGCGATTACGACGTCGTCCATTTCCACGATCTCACCACCGCAATATCGCCGCTGACCGTCCGCTATGTGTCCTCTCGGCGTCCGACGTTCTGGACGCTGCACGACTTTTCACCCGTTACCGGCGGGTGCATTTTCCCGTTCGGGTGCGAACGATATAAAACACGATGCGGCGCGGATGGGGGATGTCCGCAGCTTGCGGACTGGCCGCTCGAGTGCAAGACCGATCAAACGGGACTCATGCAGGGCATAAAGGCATCACTGCACCGCACGCGTCGCGTGCATACCATCGTCGGCTCGAACTGGATGGCCGACTCGGCGGTCGCGAGCGGGAAAATACCCATTCGTCCTACCGTCATCCCGGTCAGCGTCGATACACAGCTGTTCCGCCCGGCGGACGATCGTGTCGCCTTGCGCCGCAGCCTCGGGCTGCCGACTGATGCTCCGATCGTGCTGGTGTCCGGTTCGTTGCTCTCGGACGAACGAAAGGGAATCCGATATTCCTTGGCGGCGATTGCGGCGTGCGCCGACCTCTCACCATTCGCGCTCGTCGTCGGCGGCGAGCCTGACGATCGCTTTAGAGCCGCCATCGGCTCTATCCCGCACAAAGCAACCGGTTACGTCTCCGATCAGGAGCAGCTCGCGCGCTGGTACGCGGCAGCCGATGTGTTCTTGTTCTGCTCGTTAGCCGAGACCGGACCGCTTTCCGCGGTAGAGACCATGGCGTGCGGAACGCCGTTCGTCGGCTTCGAAGCGGGAGGCCTCTCTGATATGATCGTTCAGTACGAGACGGGCATCGTCGTAGCGCAACGCGACGAGGCAGCCTTAGCGCTCGCGCTGCGTCAGACTCTGAGCGACGGACGCGCGGCGGTTTGGGGACGAGCGGCGCGTCAGCGCGCCGAGTCGCACTATTCGTACGAAGCCTACACCGACCGTCACGTCGCGCTGTACGAACAGGCACTGGCTCCGTAAGCGGCCGGCCCGAGGATCAGGAGGCCTCGCCTCCGATCGTATCTGCGGAGCCGGCATGCGAGAGCTCAGACGATCGCTCGGGTTCGAGGTCGATATGGTGCGCCTCGCTCGCAGCGGGATATTCGGCGGAGTCGATTTCCAGGCGAGAAAACCGGCCCGACGCGGCCTCTGATGCCAGCGATGCTCGAGACCGCCCGGCGCCGGAGAACGTAAGACGGCTCATGCGCTGGTGATCCAGCGCGGCCTGGCGAGCGGGCGCTCAAGCCGCTCCCACGCGGCGTTGACGAGCTCCGCGAGCGTCGCGCCGAAGCGCTCGTGCCCGAACGTCTCGGCGTGGGCGCGGATCCGGCCGCGATCGAACGGAAGCCGTTCCAGGCGGTGAATCGCTTCGACGAACGCATCGACGGTCTGCTCGCCGGCGAAGACGCCGGTCACACCGTCGACGACGGTCTCGCACGCCCCGCCCGCGCCGTAGGCCACGACGGGACGTCCGCAGGCCATCATCTCGACCGGTGCCATCCCGAAATCCTCGAACGCCGGGAACAGCATGGCGCGCGCACCGCGCATGAGCGCCACCAACTCGGCGTCGGAGACGTGTCCGCGGTACTCGACGTGCGGCGCCTGGAGCACGTCGCGGCCGGGTCCGGTTCCGACGACGATCAGGCGCCGCCCGAGAGCGGCGGTCGCCGCGACGGCGAGGTCGATGCGCTTGTACGGCACCAGGCGCGAGGCGACGAGGTAGTAGTCCGCGTCAAGCGCGGTGCCGTGCGGAGTGAAGCGCGAGACGTCGATGGGCGGATGGAGAACGCGGCTGTCGCGGGCGTAGTGCTTCGCGATCCTGGCGCGCGTCGTCTCGCTGTTCGCGACGAACTCGTCGACGCGCCCTGCGGTCATGTAGTCCCACGCCCGTAGGCGCCCGAGCATCGCGCCGGCGAGTGGTCGAGCGGGCGCCGGAAGGGTGCGCAGCTCGTCGAACGGCCGCTCCCACAAGGCGCGCATCGGCGTGTGGCAGTAGCAGATATGGTGCTGGCGCGCGTTGCGCAAAAGCCCTTTCGCCGCGGTATGGTGCGAGGAGAGGATCACGTCGTAGCCGCTGAGGTCAAAACTTTCGACCGCTCCCGGATACAAGGGGAGGAACCACCGATGGCGCCTGGCTGCGCCGGGTATTCGCGCAAGTCCAGATGAGCGGATGCGCGGCGCGAGCGACGCGGGCCCGTGCTCTTCGGAATACAAAATCGCGAAGATCGGCGCGTTGGGAAACGTCTGCGCCATCACCTCGACGCAGCGTTCCGCGCCGCCGCGCTGGACGAGCGGATCCGAGACGATCGCGACGCGCGGACTAAGCGACCGCGGCATCGATCACGCGGACGGTCTGGGAGGCGATCTGCGCGGCGTCGAAGCGTCCGATTCCCGCACGCGCCGCGACGCGGGCGGCGCGCAGCCGCTCCGGGTCGCGCAAATATGCGACGATCGCGGCGGCGAACGCCTCTTCGTCCCCGGCCGGAACGGCACGTCCGGTGACGCCCTCAATCAACGTCTCCGCCGCGCCGCTGTCGTCGAAACAGACGCTGGGCGTCCCGCACGCGGCCGCCTCGATCACCGCGCGTCCGAACGCCTCGCGCGTCGAACAGTTGCAGTTGACGTCACTGGCGGCGTAGATACCGGTCGCGTCGTCGGTCCACGGCAAGAACGCGATGCGATCGTGCAGCCCCAAGCGGTCGGCGAGCGCGTGCAGCTCGGGGACGAAGTCCGCGTCGCGAAAGACCGGCGCGCCGGCGATCACGAAGCGCGCCGGGATCGACTCGTTGACGCGTGCGGCGACGCGCAAGAAGCGGTCGTGCCCTTTCCAGCGGTTGATGCGGCCGACCAGCGAGACCACGGGCAGATCGTTCGGCAGACCGAGCGCCGCGCGCGCGCCGGCCCGCTCGGGGACCCGGGCGTAGCGATCGAGGTCGAGCGGTGCGTAGATCACGCTGGTCGGTCCGACTGCGATGGTATCGGCGACGATCTGCGAGCACGCGATTCGTGCGCGCGACCCCAGCCGCGCGGCGACGCGAAGCGCGGTCAGCGCTTTTCCGCCGATCATATCGTGAAAGTGCATCACGCACGGGACGTCGGCGAGGCGCGCGGCCAATGCACCGACGAGATGCGCCTTCATCGAATTGGTGTAGACCGCGTCGACGCGGCGCCGCGCTAGGACCTCCGCGAGCCGGCGAGCGGCATCGTACGCGGCGAAGGCCGCACCGAACCGTAACCGCTCCCGCGTGGAGCGGAGGATCGCTTCGTGGACCGGAACGATCGCGACGTCCCAGCCGTCGGAGCGAAGGCGCTGCGCGAACGCGCCGTCCTCGAACAGCACGATCGACGGTTCGATCGCCTCGCGCGGCAGATGCTTGAGCAGCGTCGCGAGGGTATGTTCGGCGCCGCCGGCCGTCGCGCCGACGTGATCGACGAACGCGACACGCAACGCGTTCATGCCGCCGACCGGTAGACGTCCGCTATACGCTCGGCGATCGCCGGCCACGCGAACCCGCGCACGTAACGAATGCACGCCTCCTCGGACGGAAGCGCGATCCGCCCGCTGAGCGCGTCGCCCAAGCCGCGCGCAAGAGAAGATGCGTCGCACCCGTCGAGCACGAGTGCCGGGTCGAGCATACTGACCGTGTCGGGCAGACCGCTGACCGGCGTGACGAGCGTCGGCGTCCCGCACGCGAGCGCCTCCAGCGCGACCAAGCCGAACCCCTCGAGCGACGTGGTCGGCACGATCGATACGTCGGCGGCGCGATACAAGGCTGGAAGGGAGCGCGGATCCACGAAACCGGCCAGACGCACCCATCGATCCAGTCCGCGCGCAGCGACCTGCGCCCGGAACTCCGCTTCGAGCGGGCCGGTGCCGGCGATCACGAGGAGCACGTCGGGGATCACCCGGCGGAGCGCATCGATCGCATCGATCAGGTTTTCGATCCCTTTGGCGCGCACCAGTCGGCGCACCGTCAGAACGATGGGGCGATCGCTGGGCCAGCCCAAGGCTCGGCGCACCTCGGCGCGCGGGCGCTCGTCGTGGAACCACTCGAGGTCGACGCCGCCGGGGACGACCGAGATCGCGCCGGGATCGACGCGGTAGCGCTCGGCCAGCAGCTGCGCGTATGCGCGCGAGAGCACGATGAACCGCGTGCCGCGCGCGTACACGATGCGCTCGAGCAGCTGCTTTGCCGCAACGACCGCGGCCGAGGCGCCTTCAGACGCGCTCTCGAGCGCCCACGATCCGTGAAAGTGCACGACGTGCGGTCGCGAGCGCAGACGGTCGAGGACCGGAAACGCATACGGAGCGAAATGCGAAACGACGACGTCGCTCTCGGCGAGCGAATGCGCAACGCTCCGGCGCAACGCGCTCCAGCGGCGGAGCAGGCCAACGTCATCGGGAGCAAACGACTCCAGCGCGGCTGCCCCGTCGCGCCCGCTGGTGTCGCCGACGACTAGGGCCCGTACGCGCACTCCCTGCCGCGGCAACGCGCGCAGCAGGTTGAAGAAGTACACGTCGAGCCCGCCGCCGCGCTCGCGCGTGCCCGTCATGCCGAGCTGGAGCACGCGGAGCGCAACGGTCTGTGCCACGACGCTATCGTAGCGCGGCAGCCGACCGAGAGCGCCCCCGCGATCGGTGGTTTAGGGCGTGACGTCGAGTAGGGCGGGACTCGCTCCGACCGGGATCGTCAGTACACCGGCCGGAGCGACGGTGCGCGTCGTAACGTTGCCGCCGTCGTCAAATGCCGTCGTGCGAAGCGACGACGGCGAGCGGCCGAACGTCAGGAGGGTGGCCTGGGGCGTGACCGCGACCGAACGGTTCGCGCTTGGATCCCATTCCGGCACCTCGAGCCACAGGGCCAGGACGAACGAGCGATCGCGCTTTTGGAACAGCGCGTGATGAACCTGGGCAGGCGCGGCGAGCGTGTACGCCAGCGAACCCGGAAGGATCGAAGTGCCCGGATCGCTGAGGTGCGCGAGCAGGTTCTTCACCGCCGTGTACGCCGGCTTGATCGTCCCCCCTCCGTCGGTCAAGCCGTAGCTGCCGAAATCTCCGCCGCCGTTATCGACGAGTTCGTAGACGTAGGTCCGTGCGACGCCGGCGTTCCAGTTCTCGAGCAGCGTCCGCAGCAGATAGCGCGCTTTCGTCGCCGGCGGCACGGCGTACGATGTGCCGGGAGCGTCGCCGTAGCCGCTCTCCGTGACGTACATCGGCTTGCTCCCCGTGGGCTGACGAGCGATCGCAAGATCGTAGCCGAGCGCCCCGTAGACGCCGAAGGCGTCGCCGCCGCCCCACCCGCTCGTGCCGGGGTTTCGCCCCGCAAAATAGACGTGGGCGTTGCCGACGTCGCTGGTCGCCTCGACCGGCCCGACGGTCGCGTATGCCGATTCGCTGGTGAGCGACGGCGCGACCACCGTAACGCCACCGGTCGATCGGACCGCCGAGTAGAGCCATTGCTGGACGGACGCGTCGGTTTGCGCCCAGTTTCCGTCGGTCGCGGGGTGCGCGGTGTCCCATTCGTTGAGGCCCTCGTACGCATCCGCGGTCCGCCCAGTACACGAGTCCCACGTCGTGACGTCGGCCGGGCTCATCCAGCTGCCCCACGATGAACTCGCCGCGTATGCCGGAAGAGGCGAGTTGGCTGAAGTTCGAGCACAGGTTCGTCTGCCCGGGATAGATACCGTCGCGGACGTGACGGATTCCGAGTCCCGCCAGGAGCGCTGCGATCGCCGTGAAGTTGTCGCCGTAGAGCGTCCCATAGTAACCGAGGTGGACGTTGACGCCCACGGAGTCGACGAAGGCGTCGGCGGCACGCGCGGCCTCGGCGGGCCCAGGGTTCGGGCCCGGCGTCGAACTCGGGCTCGGGCTTGCGGTTGGGCGCGCGCTCGGCATCGGACCCGCGCTTGCGGTCGGACCAGCGCTTGCGCTCGGTCCCGCGACGAGGTCAGCGCTCGGAACGACGCCGGGCGGGCTGCCGCCTCCGCACGCGGCGAGCGCGAGCACAGAGAGCGAGCAAAACGATGCCGTGACGACGCGGCACAGGTTTGAACACACATTTTCCTATCGGCGCGGCACGCGCCGTCAGGATCGAATTCGCGCGGATGTGAGCATCGTCGCGCGCGGTGCGCGAGGGAGGAATGTGCGTGCAGCGAGCCTGTCGAGCGAAAGAACGAACGCTCTGCTGCAGAGCGTTCGTTCGTATCCTACGATGTCCGAACCGAGCGAACGTTAAGGCGTGACGTCGACCAAGATCGGGCTGCCTCCGACGGAGAGGGTGAGCACGCCGCTCGGGGCGAGCGTCTGGGTCGTGACGTTGCCGCCGTCGTCGAACGACGTCGTGCGGAGCATCGACGGCACGCGGCCGAACGTCAGGACCGTGGCTTGCGGTGCGACGGCGATCGGGACGTTTGCGTTCGGATCCCACTCGGAGACCTCGAGCCACAGCGCGAGGACGAACGATCCGTCGCGCTTTTCGAACAGCGCATGGTGAACCTGTGCCGGCGCGGCAAGCGTGTATGCCAACGATTTCACCGCGAACGATTTGCCCGGATCGTTGAGGTGCGCGAGCAGATTTTTCACCGCCACGTACGCGGGCTTGACGTTCCCGCCGGCGTCCGCCAAACCGTAGCTTCCAAAATACCCGCCGCCTTCGTCGATGAGCTCGTAGAGATACGTCCGGGACACCTTTGCATTCCACGTTTCCAGCAGCGTCCGCAACGTGTACCGTGCTTTGGTCGCAGGCGGCACGTACACCGTGTCGGGCGTATCCCCGTAACCGGTCTCCGTCACAAGCATCGCTTTGTTCACCGTCGGTTGCCGCGCGATGGCGAGGTCGTACGTCAGCGAACCGTAGACGCCGAACGAGTCGCCGGCGCCCCATCCGATCGTGCCGGGATTCCGCGCCGCGAAATAGACGTGCGCATTACCGACGTCGCTCGTCGCGGCGACGGAGCCGAGTGCGGCGTACGCCGACTCGCTGGTAAGCGACGGTGCAAAGACCGTGACCGGACGCATCGCCTTCACGGTGGAATAGAGCGACTGCTGCACCGACGCGTCGGTTTGCGGCCAGTTGGTGTCGGATGCGGGATGCGAGATATCCCACTCGTTGAGTCCCTCGTACGCATCGGCCGTCCGCCCGGTGCACGAGTCCCACGTCGTGACGTCGGTCGGACTCATCCACGATCCGACGATGAAATCGCCGTGTATACCGTGCGTTGCGAGCTGGCTGAACTCGGAGCACAGGTTCGTCCACCCGGGAGAGATACCGTCGCGGATATGCCGGACTCCCAATCCGGTGAGCAGGTTTTGTACGGCGGTGTTATCGCCGTAGAGCGTCCAATAGTAACCGAGATGCACGTTGACGCCGACGAAATCGACGAAACTCGCGGCGCGGCGCGGCGTCTCGGTGGTGCTCGCCGTTTTCACCGCGGCTGCGGCGGTGACGAGCGCCGTACCGTTTGCGGCGAGGCTGGAGTCCGCAACGACGCCGGCATTCGGGACGACGCCGGATCGGCCGCCGCCTCCGCATGCCGCCAGCGCGGCCGTCAGCAATGAGCAACACAATGCCGCTCTGAAGCGACACAGGCTCGAATACAACTTTCTCTTCCCTTTCGCTGCGCCACACACACAGCGGACACGAAACAACATCCTTGTTCGTAAGAATCGTATCGGCGCGGCGCGCGCGATCAGGAGTGAATTCTGCTCGGTGTGAGCGCCGTCTCGCCCGCCGGACGGCAAGAAAACGAAAAACGCCCGTCTTACGGAGCGTCGTTCGCTGGTTGCCTTTGAGAGAGGCCGAGCGTCAATCGCCCGTTGACTCGCCTCGAGCCGTTAAGCTAAGCGGTTGTGGATCGCATAGACCGGGCAGATCAAGAAGGCGTCCGCCGTGCCGCCGTTTACGTGCGCGCGGCGAGTTCTCTGCGCGCAGCTTCGCCGATTTCGGCCGACGTGTAGGCGTGCCCGTCGATCCCCCAGCCGCCGTCGGGAGCCTCTGTGATAAGGCACCAGGTGCGCTCTGCGAGCGTCGTATCTCCCGCTTGCGCGGCGATGATCTCGGTCATCTCCTTGGTGACGCCGAGCTTCTTCTCGCGGTCAAGGACGCCGACCGGTGTGAGGATCTGCACGCGCACGTAGTTGTTGTCGCCCTTTGCGGTCGCCATCGCGTCCGCTTCCAGTTCGTGCACGAAGGCCGCAGTGTTCTCGACAAAGAGGGGGATGGGCGGGACCTTCTCCCAACGCATGAGCGCCGCCGTCAAGGCCTTCGTGAGCTCGGGCTTGCTGCTGAACGTGCCTTTGACTGCATACACGTCGATCATGGGCATGGGGAAGTCCTCCGAACTCGTTTTTGCGTCCTCGGAGAATATCGCTTAAACTAACTCAAGGATAGTACGCACCTGGAGGTTCGTATGGCAGCCGCTCCCGCAACCCGAGTCGTCGGCAACTGTGACGCCGCGACGTGCGTGTCGCGCGCGGTGCTTGCTCATCTCGCAAGCAAGTGGGGTTCGCTCGTTCTGCGAGCGCTCGGCCGTGGTGAGCGGCGCTATTCCGAGATCCGCTGGGCGATCGAGGGCATTTCGGAGAAGATGCTCGCGCAGACGCTGCGGGATCTCGAGCGTGACGGTCTCATCTTGCGCACGAGCTTTCCGGTCGTTCCCCCGCACGTCGTGTATCGCTTGACACCGCTTGGCGAGGAGTGCGCCGCGCACGTCGCCACCCTGCTGCGCTGGATCGAGACGCACGTCACCGACCTGAAGAAGGCGCGGCGCACGTATGACGGGCGGCCTCGCCGCGAGAGAATCTCCGCCTAAGCCAGGTAAGACGGGGCGCCCCTCGCGGACCTTACGTCGAGGTGCGTACTTCTCAACCGAAAGTCCAAAGCGTACAGTCGGATCGTTCGCGCCGGCTTTCGGCTTTCGGAGAGAAACAATGGCCCAGACAATCGAGAAAACGAATAAGGCGCTCGTCCTCGAGGCGTTCGACGTCTTGTTCAACAAGCGCGACTACGAAGCGGCCGAGCGGTACTGGTCCCCCCACTACATTCAGCACAGCGCTCACATCGAGCCCGGCCGCGAAGGCCTATTCAACTTGATCAAGAGCGTCCCGCCGACGTTGAAATACGAATCGGACATGATCGTGGCGGACGGGGACCTGGTGATCGTGCACGGGCGGTTCTCCGGACATGGCCAGCCGGCGAACTGGGTTGCCGCGGACATCGTTCGCATCGAGGACGGCGCTCTTGCCGAGCACTGGGACGTCATCGAGGACGAGGCCACGGCGCAGCAATCCAAAAGCGGCAAACCCATGTTCGGCGACGCGTTCCCTGACTAAACGTCGCGCAAATCCGGCCTAGCCGCGAATCCTTCGGCGCACCCGATTCGTCATCACAACGCAACGCTATCCCCCTTCAAAAGGTGAGACGAATTTGATCAAGCTATCTGGCGCCGTTCCTGCGCTGATTTTTGCCCTTGCCGCCGCCGCGTCGGCGGCCGAACCCCAGACCCAGCAGTATCCTCCCCTGAGCGAATACATGATGCCGCACGCCGCGGAGATCGCGATGGCCAAGAGCGCCGCGCCGGAGAGCATCACGAGCCACGCGACCGTCAAAGTGCTGGGGTCGTCCGGCTACACCGTGGCGGTGACCGGCGACAACGGGTTCACCTGCTTAGTGATGCGCGGGTGGGCCGCGCCGACGTACACCCCCGCGCAGCTCCGCGGCATCGTCTACGACGCCAAAGTCCGCGCACCGATCTGCTTCGACCCGGTCGCTTCGCGCGCCGTGATGCCCTACTACGAACTCCGCACGCAGCTCGGCCTGCAAGGCCAGTCGCCGGATCAGATTGCGCACGGGGTTCAGTCCGCATACGACACCGGACGGCTGCCCAAGCGCGACGCGGTCAGCTTCGCGTACATGTGGTCCGCCGACCAATACCTCGGCCCCGGGGCCGGCCACTGGCGCCCGCATCTCATGATCTTCGCCCCGTATTACGACAACGCGAAGCTCGGCGGGAATCCGTTCGGCGGCCCGTTGCCGGGCCTCTCGGACGATGCCGGAACACCGTTCGCCGTCGTCGTCGTGCCCCTCGACCACGAACTCTTCATCAAGACGTCGCGGCGGTAACCGGCGTTTGCGCGGAGCCGCTCGTCGAACTGCTGAGGCGGGGCGATCGGCTCCGCGCACTCCGCGATTCGCTCGGCGGCGAGGTCGACCCCATCGCTCTGCTAAAGTGATGTCCCTACCGTACACGCGGGGGGTTAACCGTGAGCGAATCGGGCACTATCGAACGGCTTCGCCTCGAGCTTGCGGCAAAGCAAGCGACCGTAGACGCGCTCATGAAGGGCTTTCTCACCGTCGATTTTCCAATCGTCGACGGGCTCGTGTTCGACGTGCTCTACCAGCCGGCGGCGGCAATCGAGCATCTCGGCGGTGATTGGTATGACATCTTCACCTTGCCTGACGGGCGGGTTGCCTTTTCGCTCGGGGACGTGTGCGGCCGCGGCCTCGGAGCGGCCGTAAAAATGGGGCAGGCGAAGCAGGCCATAAAGGTCGCTGCGTCGCTGCAGATCAACGACCCCATGCCGATTGCTGTGTTGGATCAAACCAACAAGGTCATCTTCCTCAACAATCATCACGTCGAATTCACGACGGCAATCTACGGTGTCATCGATATGACGAATCGTAAGGTGACGTACGCCTCTGCGGGTCATCATCCGCCGATATTGGCAAAACGCGGCGAGCAGCCGCGCATCATGCCGAATCACGGCTTTCCGCTCGGCGTCGAGCTCAATTTGCCTGATCTCATCCGAGAGCACGAGTTTATCTATGAATCCGGGACCCTGCTGGTCTTGTACACGGACGGCCTCATAGAGTTCAGCCACGACGTCGAAGAAGGCGAGGCGAGGTTGCTGGGAGCCGCGCGCGACGCCGTCAATGAGAAGGTTCAGAAACCGGCGAGGTTCATTGTCGAACGCGTCCTGCAAGAAGAACCTCAACATCCCGATGATGTCGCAGTCTTGACGATCTTCTTCGAATAGCATAGCCCGCGCTCTAAACGCGGATCGACCGGCTTGCACACACCGATGTAAGAGGACGATGGATTGGCTCCGACCATAGACCGCCCACGACGAAAAAACCCCGCCTAAGCGGGGTTTTTGTTGGTAGCGCCAACGGGAGTTGAATCTGTTGCGAGGCTTCCATGCCGTTCCAGGCCGTAGTTTTCAAGCACGAAGGTGGGGCCTGCGTTCACCAGCGATGACGTGGAGCGGATTGCCGGCGGATTGTCGGATTGCCGCTGACTGGCATATTGCACTCTGTCAGTAGTCGTGCTATCGTCCTGCTAGGCGTTCAAGCGCCGAACACAAGCGGAGCCCCCGACGCGCTAACGCCGGAGGCTCCTGTCACACGAGAGAGTGAGCTCCCGAATGACCACGACGAACTTCGGAACCGTTCCTGACCCGTCCCGTGCGGTGAGCGCGTTGCTTGCCCGACGTACCGCCGCGCTCCATGCCCGGTCAGCAGCAGTCCTTACGGACCTGGAAAACGGCCAGCCAGTTGGGACCGCCTACATCGAGGGCGACGACAGCGCGGACGCCGCGTTCCGTCTGTTGCGGGTCAACGGATCCGACCTGCCGATGGGCGACGAATTCGCGTTCACCCTGGCCTGGGAGTACGCGCTCGCGCATTGCGCCGCGCTCGGTATGCCCGTAGCCGATCGCGCAGCGGCCGAAGGGATTGCTCTCGCATCGGCCGAGGCCACGCGGGACCGGTTCCGGGAACAGGCCGTGACGAATCTGCGTGAGCGCGCGGAGGCGCATCCCTCGGGCTTCGCAATCCCGGATCGGCCGTCCGATCTTCTCGCGCTCGTCGCAGTGGACGAACCGGATACCGACGACGATACGGACGACGACGATCTCCCCGCGGACCTTCCCGCGATGGAAGCCAAGGGCAACGACGTCGCCGATTGCGCTGCGGAGGCAGAAGCCCGGGCAGCGTACTTCGAGGCTCGAGCTGCAGAGGGCCGCGCACGCATCGCGCGCATGGGTGAGCTACAAGGCGAGGCCGAATGACGGACGCAGCGGAGGAGAAGCGCAAGCGCGATCGGGCGGACAAGGCCGCGCAGCGTGAGCGAGCGCGTGCAGCTGGGCTCTGTATCGTGAACCCCGCGCACGGCGCCGTACCGGCCGGGACCGTGACGTGCAAGCGGTGCCAAGACGAGGCGAACGTGCGACTAGCGAAGCGCCGAAAGCGCAGACGACAGCCGGCCTAACGAGAAAAGCCCTCGGCAACCAAACGCCGGGGGCTTCTTCTTGTGCCGATCGCCGTGCGCGATGCGGGCTCTGTATATGGCGCGCAGTGCCCGGGGTGCCCGTCGTATCCCCGGCTACGCTCCCGCCCGTCCTACGCCCCTACGATGCGCCGGGAAACGCATCCTCGCTGGGCAGTATACGCAACAGTTCGCGTTCGGCGTATGCGTGAGGTCGAAGCGTAGCAGCTTCACCGTGTAGTGTCAGGCGAGTTCCGGTTCTGCCGTGCCGGAACACCACGGCGCGACGGGCCACCCTGCCCCGGCGTCAGCGGCCCCTGCCCGGCGTGAGCCTCAAGGTATGACCAGGGAACGCACTCACTTTTCCCGATCCTAAATTTCCGGGGACTCGTCACGCTTCGGGCCTCCTGCGTTCTCAGCAGCATATCGCTCGTCGAGTATCGCACGGCGTTGTTCCGAGAAGTCGGCAAGGGACAGGGAGTAGGTGCATCCCGTATCGGACGACGTCTCGCAGACCCAGCAGAATCCGGTCACACGCAGGGCCTTTCGCAGTTGCACGCGGTGCTCGGGGCAGAGCATGACGACAACCCCCGGGTCGTAGTGTCGCCAAACGATCGACTCGGCGGGGAGTTCGTACTTCATCAGAACGGGCACGATGAGGCTCTTGCGCGCGTTGTACTTCTTCAGGTCATAGAGAGCTCCGCAGACGTTGCAGCGCATGTAGTCAAACAGCTTACGGGCCTTCGCGTCCCTAGCCGGAATCTTCTCGTACCATGCCCCGTCCGGGTCACACGGGCACGCAAGCGCGAGCCGCCGGAACACCATCTGCCGCGTCCGTCCCGACGAGTCAACGGGCATCCAGGAAGGCGTCGAAGCGCGGTGCTTCGGGTCGGTCCTGAAATCTTCGATGTCCTGACACATCGCGAAGAACCCGTCGCGCTGATCTTCTGGAAGTCGCAACCCATAGTCTCGGACTAGCTCCTCCCTTTGGGCCGTGGTCAGCTCGTCCGCTGCGCCATCGTCAGCTTCGTCGTCCTCGCGTGCGTTCGTCATGCTTGGATCCTCTCGGGTCGTGCGATCGCGCCGGCCGATTTCGCTTCGCTGTAGGTGCGCGGTCGTCGTAGCGACAGCTCGGGCGTGTATTTTGACCAAGGCGCGCGCAGTTTATCCCAGGTGTAGCAGCGCTCCTTGCTGGCTTTCCACGCCTCGACCTTGGACGTTACGCCGTAGCTCCGCAGCGCATCGCTAAGGTCGGCGACGACGTACCTTCTACCGCCTTCCCTCGGGTATTGCTCGGAGTCGGCGTTCAACGCTTCGACAATGACATTCAGCGGAAGCCGATCAATGTCTCGCTCGGTGAAGATCGCGTGAAGGTGGCGCAGCATGCGGACGCCTGCGCTAACTTCCGTGACGGTGCTCGCAGACGCGACGACAGCAGCACGTCCCAGCGCGGCCCACTTGGGACCGGCTTCATCGGCAATGGCAACCAACGGGCGGAATACGTCCCGGTGTCGGGGCGTTATCCCCTCGGGCATGTTCTCAGGAATTGGGAGGCTCGGATTCTTCCCGCAGTAGTCCGCCGCCCAGGCTTTCATGCGTTCCGCGATCTCGAGGAGAACCGGCATCGCCGAAACCTCGAAATCCTCGAGCGTCTTGGTTGTCGGTTCGATCGGGATAGATACGCAGCGCGTGTGTGTCGGACCGTTTAACAGACCCTTGGTGCCGACAATGCCTGAAAGAACGAGCGGCCCGAACAGCCGATGATCCTCGGGCACAAAACCACCCGTCTTGTCCTTGCCCATTAGCGAGAAGATACCGTCCCGCGTGTAAGCGCAATTGAGGATGCCCGCAAACTCCGCACGCTTCTCCGCGTTCGCCTGGGGTCCGACGAGCGTATCGAGCTCGTCTATCATCGTGGTACTGCATCCCAGTCCGTGCTTGTCATTGTTCTTGGAGAGGGTGCGGACTAGGGACGCCTTCGTCATCCCGAACATCAGCTTCGGGTTGCGACAAAGAACGCCCAGCACACTGAGCAGGGTGCTTTTCCCAGCGCCGGGTTCCACACTGTTGACGAACAGAATGGGCGCAAGGTTGGACAGGTGCGCTACGTGCGTCCAGGTTGCCCACAGCAGTACGCTGTGAGACAGCTCGGGCGAAAGGTCAACGTACCGCTTGAGCGCGGTTAGCGCGTCGTCCAGGATCCGCCCGAGACTATCACCCCGAGGCGCAACCGCACGAAGCGTATTGGTCTTAGGCGCATCCGTGACCGGCAGACCCGTGCCCGCGTACACAGGCTCTGCACCGTCGAGCGGGTTGGCGGGATCGAACGTCTCAAGCCGCATCGGACACCTCGTCCCGTGCAGCTGCACGAACCATCGCGCGAAGTTCCCGTGCCGCCCAAGACGCCGCGAGAAAGCACTCGTGTTCGGACAGGTCGGCGTCGGCTGCGTCCTCGCGATCTTGCGCGAAGCGCACCTCTTGGATTCCGCGAGCGAACAGAGCCGGGAACGCCGGGTCTATCGCGTGCGGCAAGAAGCCTTCCCACGCAGTAGGATCCGCCGGCCGAAGGACCATCCCGAAGCGAGCGCCTACGGTTCTACGTGCGGCGTTCACCTCTCGCGATGTAACCGGCGGTCGGACCCCGTGCTGCGCTTCCCGTGTGTCTTGGATCCGTTCAAGTTCCGATGCGAGCGCAGCGGCGAGCTCGTCGCGCGTTACCTTGTGCGGTTCGCGCGTTACGGGCAGTGCAGCGCGGCCACGGAACGCTTCGCGGGTGCTCTCCGGGAAAAGGTCGCTGACTTGTTTCCCGATAGCCGCCAGCACGTCAGTATCCGCGCAACCTGCATGGCAGGTGAGGTACGCGCGCCCGTGCGCTTCGGTTAAGCGCAGCGTGCGCTTCGTTCCGTTCCCATGAACCGGACACGGTGCCCGATAGACGCCGCCGCTTGTGCGCCGCGCTCCCAGCAGTTGCGCGATCGTTTCGAGCGGCGTCTGTTCGTTCGCGCGAGAGAGCGTGCCGGAAGTGTATTGCGGGCGGTCTAGCGATACTGTATAATGCGGTGTAGAAGGTCCCGCGTCGAGTCTCTTAGGAAAGCCCTGTGCGTCAATCACGGGGCTTTTCGCTTCTCGTGCTCGAGCAGTTCGTCGGGACGTAACTCGCGCTGGAGTATCCGCTCTAGGTCCTCGACGTGTACGAGGGTCAGGCGTTGGGATACACGCACGGAGCGTAGGAGTTGATTGGTAACAGCATGACCGAGCTCTTTGCCCGTCATGCCCAAGAGCAGTGCGGCCCTAGTCGCCCGGACCAGGGCCGGTTTTGGGTTGTCCACGATCTTTCCTCAAACTAAGCATGTTTGTTTCATTCCTTCGCGGGCTTGGGGAGTCGAATGACAACCCACACAGATAATATCAGAAAGCGTCGCGCGGCACCTAATGTAGTTGCCACTGACACTGCGATGCGCTCACCGGGGCGACGTTACGCACGCCCAGGAAAAGCAAAACGCCCCTCCGAGCCCGTGACCACACGGAAGGGCGTTTGCCGGGCCTAAGTATAGCGCGTTCCGCGTTGTGCGGTCTGCGCGTCCAGGCGGGCTACTGTGTGAGCGCGGAAAGCCGCTCTGCGGTCTTGGCAGCAACGTACGCCCGCAATGCTGCGCGCGGTACGATCGTACGCCGGCCGAGCTTGTACGAGGCTACCTCGGCCCGTCCGATCAAGCGGTACAGGTACGTGGCCCCGCAACCCAGGTACTGCGCTGCCTTTGCAACCGACAGCGCACCCTCGCCCGCAATCAGTGCGTCTTGCTCGGATGCAGCGGCTTCCCGCTGACGTGTCAATTCGTTCTCGGCGTCGAGCTCGTTCTCGGCTTGGATCACCGTTCTTCCCCCGTTCGTGCGTGCGTCATCCCCGGCGTTCACCGGGCGTGCTGCGAGCATACCGAACCGTATTCCGTTCCGCAATATCGCTTGTGTAGTAACGCGACCCGTAGGTTTGGGGGTACTCGTGCTCGTGTGACGGGGGCTTCTGTTTGCCTAACGTTGGCCGATCGCGCCGCTAAACTTTACACTCGCGATCCGCGACCGACGTGCGTGTTGTGCACGACATTCGCGCCGATGCCGGTCGAGCAATTCTGATAAAATGAGAGACAGGGGGACACACTACGCCACGCATCGCGTGGGGAAGGAACGCACCCCCCTGTGACATCGAGACTCTTACTCACCGCCGCGCTACTCACCGCGCTCATTCCCAGTAGCCTTTCGTCGGACAATCAGCCTAGGCCGGCGATTGCCGGAACCGCTATCGTTGCCCCGGATCCTACCCGACCCGTGCCCGTGGGTAGAACGGCGATCGTCGGCGCAGCAACCGTAGCGAAGTCCGCAGCGCCATCGAAAGCACCGCGCCCGCGCAAACGCGCACCGGCCAAGGTGCCTCAGTGAACCGCGTGATTCGCCGCGTACTGATCGCCTTCGGTCTACTGTTCGCCGCTCCGTCTGCTGCGAGCGCGGGAACGTGCGCCGTCGCTCACGTTTTCATTCTGAACGAAGTCCTTACTGCGAGTGTATTGAACACGAATCCCGCGGGCGAGGTCGCCTGCATCAACAACATCGACAACCTGAACATCGGTGGGGCCGGGATCTACGCTTCGCAGCTGATCCCCACGAGCGCGGCACGGGCAACGTTCGGCGGTCAGTTCGGGTACATGTTCGCCCCGAACATAGCGTCTCAGGTGCCGCTGTCGATCATGGGCTACACGGCTCAGACCGCAGACCTCTTGGACATTTTCTCGGTCGGGCAGACGACGAAATACTTCTGGATAGACAGCGCGGGCGTACTGCACACCGTTGCGGCGCCGCAGTTTGCGGGAGTCAACGTCGGAGGGGCGCTGACCGGAGCGACGACGGGCTCATTCTCGGGTCAGGTGTACGCTGACGGCGCGAGCGGCGGCATTGGTTTCGGTTTTCACGGCGGCACGGCAGGCAACGGGTTCGTGCTGCAATCGCACACCACATCCGGGAACCCTGCGGTCTACATCGACGCGCTGAACCAAACGACGGGCGGCACGGCGAAGGTGCTCAACGTCACGCGCAACGGGCTCGCGACCGCGCTATTTACCGTTGACGCGAACGGAGCAATAGCAGCGACGAGCACGGTTACGGGGACGCAGTTCAACGGGTCGGGTGCCGGCCTAACGGCGGCGACCATTCCGCGCGCATCGCTTGTGGCACTCACGGCGAACCGCGCCGTTATCACGGACGGCAGTGGAAACGATACGGTTGCGGCAGGTCTGCCGGTGACCGTTGCTGACACGGGCACCGTAACGAACACGATGCTGGCGGGTTCGATCGCGCAGTCCAAGCTCTCCGCGTTTGCCGGCGTTGCGGTTGGCGGGGCGCTGACCACGGCTACGACCGGCACGTTTACCGGGGCTGTATCGGTCGCCTCGCTCGCAATGGGCGGCGCTCTCACGGGAGCAACGACGGGCGCCTTCTCTGGCACGATCACGTCCACAATGGTCGGTAACGTGCTCAACGTCAACAACACGACGACAAGCTTTGAGTCCGTGACGCTGGTAAGCACGGGCGGAAACGCGGTATTCGGCCTGGAGTCCACACCCGCTCAATCCCTCTTGCTCGGCACGTCGCCCTACGCCACGGTGCTGGGATCGAAGAACGCGACCAGCTTGCAATTCGGCACGAACAACAACGTGCGTGCGACCATCGACTCCTCGGGCAACACGTCGCTGACGGGTCCGCTCGCAATCACGGGCGCCCTGACGGGCGCAACGACTGGCGCGTTCTCAGGAGCGGTATCGGTCGCCTCGCTTGCAATGGGCGGGGCGCTCACCGGAGCGACGACGATCACCGCGTCGGGGCTCATCACGGGTAACGGCTTCACTTATCCGGGATCGAATGCCGCGGTGAACGCAATGACGTTCCCGAACCAGTCGGCGACCGGGGCGACGTCCAAAACCACCGTCATCGCCAGCAACGGTGCCATTTCGGTCGCGGGAGTCGCGGCGACCGTACTGGGTGTGGCCGATAGTGGAAACATCTGGACGCTGGCGCAAAACGGCACGGGCGACCTCGGCATCGCAGGCAACGCCTACGCCACAACGTTCAACGTCAGCTCACGTCGCGAGTGGAAGACCAACATCGACCTGCTCGCGAATCCACTCGCAACCGCGCTCTCTCTGCCGGTCTATCAGTGGTGCTACAACAACGATTCAAAGCAACGCGGACTCCACGTCATGGAGAAGTGCGCCCCGGGCCAGCATCGCCACATCGGACCAATGGCAAACGACGCGCCAACGATCCTCTCCGGTCAGAAGCACGACCACATCGATGAGGGAGCCCTCGCTGGCCTCACGCTCGCCGCCGTGCAGCAGCTCGCGAAGCAAGTCGATGCGCTGAGACACGACAACCGCGTGCTCCGCGATCGACTGGCACTGATCGAAGCGGAGCAGCACGTCGTGCAGCGCGTCATGCACCCGGTAAACGGGATGCCGGCGGTGGGGCGATGATCCGCCGCATAGCCATCGCGGTACTAGCGATCATCGTGCTCCTGCCATCCGCGGCCGACGCCGCACCGGGAGCGAACCAGCTCGTCCCGTGGAGTGGCCTTTGTTCGGAAGTCACAGCCGGACGCTTCGTCTGGAAGGCCGGAACACCGGCGCAGTGCTCGTCGCTTCCGAATCGCATCACTTCCTGGGCCGACTTCACGGGAGCGGTGAACAGCAGCGGGTGCGCTGCCGGAAATCCCTTGCCGACGTACCAGTTGATGATCAACTGCCGCGTGCTCATCGGCCTGGTCAGCGCGTCGGTTAGCGGCTCCGCAGAGGGACCGGTTCCGTGCAATGCGATCTGCATATCGGGTGGCGGTTCGCCAACCCCGGCCTCGCCGCTCGACACGCAGACGTCTTCGACGACGGTAAACCCTGTCAGCGCCGGCACGCAAATCTCGTGGAACGTCACGCCATCATCGGTGTCGGGAACGTGCTCGCTCTCATTGAAGTACGGATCGACGATCGTCGTTACTGCGGTTGGGCTCACCCAGGGCGTCGCGAGCACCGGGTCATACAGCCTTGGCGGCGGCGCGGGCGTCTACACGCTCCACATCGCGTGCTCAACAAACGGTTCGTCCGCAACGGTGAGTGGGACGCTTTCTTGGTACCAGTAAAAGAAGGGCGCCCCGGTTGGAGGCGCCCTTCTCGTTGCTTGCGGCAGGCCAGCGACGCGGTTAGAGGCCCGCCTTGTAGTATCCGTACCAAATCGCACCGATCGCGCCGATCTGTTGCGAGAACGGCGCCCATCCAACGAGCGCACCCGATGCGGTATGGGCAATGATCGTTGGCTCGACTCCGCTCGTCGCGAAGGCACTGGCGACCGCAGCCTGGGTGATCGTTGTCGGGCTCGACCCGAGGCCAGCGGCATCCGACACGGTAACGGCGTCGATCGGCTTTGCGACTAGGATCGCGCCGAGCGCGACGGCCACCTGCGGGTTTCCGCTGCCGTCCAGCGCGATACAAATGTCGCCCGAAGATCCCGTGGTCGACTGGCTTCCGGCGGTAAACGAGACGCACTGCTGCATTCCGTTTCTTCCGCCGCTTGCGGTCGTGACCCCGGTTCCACCAAAGGCATAAGCCGCCAGCGTAACCGCCGGATCACCGTTCGAAGGCGTTCCCGTCAACGTAACCTGGCCGACAGCGATCGGCGCGGCGAGCTGTGTCTCCCCTGCGACTGTCATACCGGAAAGTGTAACGGGTACGGCTGGGGTTGAGAACGTCACCGGGATTCCGGCTTGGGTCCAGACGATCGCCGGAAGCTGCGTTGGCACGGGCCCCTGCGACGGATCGTAGAATGCAACAGCGACCGCCGATGGGAACGATGCCGGTGGCGCCGTGATAAAGCTATCCGGCACGATGAAGTCTGCGATCGGAACGATCCCGCCCGACAGCGCCATTGCGTGACGGTCGGCTGAAGCCCCGGCGCGTCCGATACCGCTGAATCCGGCCTTGAGCGCAGCGTGTGTCGTAGGGCTGCCCCCGCCCGGGATTGGAGCTGATCCGCCCCCTCCGCTGCCGCAGGCGGTGAGCAGAGCCAACCCGGCGAGTACTGCAATCTTCTTCATGCAGGCATGGTATCCGGTGGAAACGCGATTGCATACAGCGCGCAAACGCATCGCGAAGCGTTAGCTTGGGAGTACGCCTTCTCCGTTAGGCACGAAACTGCGTGCAGCGAATCGCCTTGTACTGCCTATCGTCTTGTGTAAAGAAACACGAAGCAATGACAGGTCGATCAATGTACGTCGGATCCGCTGCCGCGCGTGGCGGCGGACACCTCGCGGTTAAGTCGGGATCGTAAGGTCGCCAACCTATTGTTGACCGTCGACCAACGTTGCCTTGACCGGGCCGCTCCTTCGTCTGCGGATCTGTAAAGGCCGGCAAGATCATCCGAGCTTTGATAGTAGTAGCGCCCGTTGGCTCTGGCGCTCAATAGATCATTGATAGCGCTCGCGCCACGCAGCCAACCGCTAAGGGCGGCCGCTTCCTCTTCCGCGGCGACAGATACGTCATTCATCAGAGCGGACGTCGAACTTTCTCCATATGCCTCGGCAAAGGCGCTCGCCGCGCTACGTGCGGCATCGGCTTTTTCCGCTGTCATCGGTAGAGCGGTCTCGACGGCCGTCCTCTCAGCCCGCACCAGTGCGAGTGCCCCGGCAACGTCGTAGGGGCTCGCGTCGACGAGGTTGTGTCGCTTTTGGCCAGCATTCGCCGCATCGCTGTACTTGGAATCGTACGTTGTCTGCAACTCGCTCAGGTGATCGAGCGCAGAGCTCGCTCGTGATTGGATTGATGACAACCGGAGATAGCGGTCCGCGGCGGCGGCCCGTTCTTGGGCGAGGCGCGCCTCCTGCGCTTTGTGCGCCTGTTCGGCCACTTCGGCCTCGTGTCTGCGCTCGAGAAATGTGGCGCCTCCGGCCAGAACGCCCACAAGTACTAGCAGTGCGGCGATGATAGACATTGTTCTGTTCATTGCAGGCACGAGAGCAAGGACGCCGGCATCGTTGCTCTCATTGTCCGTTCCTTGTGTCACGGTCGCCGGCAGCGTCAGCCTCTTTGCGGCAGACGTATGCGCCGTACTTCGTGCGGCCGTACCAGCGCATCCCTTTCTCATGATAGATTCCGCTGTTCGTGTTCAGCCAGACAACTTCGTCGCGTGGACAGTGCTGCTGCGTCGCAGCTTCCGTCTGGAACTCTGCGAGCAAGGTTGAAGCCGCTGTCGATGGGGGCTTGCGATTCGCTGCGAGGCCCGTTGACGGGATCACGACCAGCATCGCCAGCGCTGCAAATAGGATGCGGAGCAGGTGGATCATCAATACCCCGGCGGTCACGAATGAGGTGTCCCCGCTGTTATCTGCCGACCACCTGGTTCCCTAGCCAATTCGACCGCCAGGCAATGCGTTTTGGCGCGGCCAGCAATTTACACCATTACGCTTGCCCCAGCGCGTCTTCATATTGAGGCCCCCCGAGGAGGCCAAGTCGTTGGGCCAATCGTGCGTGCACGCCCCGGCGGACTGGGCCTTCCTGAGAGCGTCGAAGTGCATCGGGCCAAGTGG
>JAQBPL010000142.1 GCA_028287545.1 Vulcanimicrobiota bacterium
GTCAATACGGTCCTGGAATCGGCCCCTATCGCCCGAGTCGGCCGGCCTGCCTCGCGCAGCGAGGGCGCCCGGCGCCGCAGGTAAGTGCGGCTCGAGGCGCCCTACGACGAGCAGCTGACCTCGAGGTGGGCGAATTCCGGCGGGGCGCTTTTCGCCCACGCTTCGTGCTCCGGGTGCTCGTCGTAGGGCGCGCGCAGCATGTCGTAGACGGCGCGCACGACGGAGTCGTCGCCAGCTTCGCACGCCTCGATCGCCTGCTGCGCGACCCAGTTGCGCAGCACGAATTTCGGGTTCGTCGCGCGCATCGCGATCCGGCGCTTCGCGTCGTCGCGCGGATCGAGTTCGGCGCATTCGCGATAGCGGGAGAACCAGGCGCGGGACGTTTCGTCGTCGCCGAGGAGGGCGAGGGCGCTCGCGTCGTCGTGCGAGAGCGCGCGCCAGAAGTTCGTCCAGTCGACGCGCCGCTGCGCCAGCAGCGTGACGAGGTCTTCGACGAGCGCGACGTTGCCGTCGGCGGATTCGAGCAATCCCAGCTTCGCGTTCATCCGCACCAGGTACGTCGTCCAGAACGCCGGCTCGTAGCGCGCGAGCGCGGTTTTCCGATCCTCTTCCGAGATCAGCGACGAGAGCGCGGCGGCGAGCGCGTGGCAGTTCCAGAATCCCACGGTCGGCTGGCGGCCGAATGCGTAGCGTCCGCCTTCGTCGGTGTGGTTGCAGATGAAGCCGAGGTCGTATGCTTCGATAAAACCGTACGGTCCGTAGTCGAGGGTCAGACCGAGGATCGAGAAGTTGTCGGTGTTCATCACGCCGTGCGCGAAACCGACGGCCTGCCACTCGGCCATCAGCATCGCCGTGCGATCGACGACCGCTTCGAGGAAGCGCGTGTAGCGCACCGGCCCGTCGGCATGCGCGATCTGCGGGAAGTAGCGTTCGATCGTGTAGTCGGCGAGCGTCTTGAGCGCCTCGAACTGCTTGCGGTAGTGAAAGATCTCGAACGACCCGAAGCGCACGAACGTCGGCGCCATGCGAATGACCGTCGCCGCGCGTTCGATGCGCTCGCGCAGCACCGGCTCGTCGCCGGCCGTCATCGCGAGCGCGCGCGTGGTCGGGATGCCGAGCGCATCCATCGCTTCGCTGGCGAGAAACTCGCGCACCGTGGAGCGCACGACCGCGCGGCCGTCGGCGAAACGCGAGAACGCCGTCATTCCGCCGCCCTTGATCTGCAGTTCCCATGCCTGGGCGCCGTGCGCGTTCGCGGAATTTACCTCGCCGAGCAGGATCGCTCGGCCGTCGCCGAGCTGACCGGCCCAGACGCCGAACTGGTGGCCGCCGTACATCGCCGCGATCGGCTCCATGCCGCGCACCAGCGCGTTGCCGCTCGCCAGCGCCAGGAACTCCGGGCGTGCTTCTTCGCCGGGGCGCAAGTCGATCAGCTGCGCGGCAGCACTGCTGAACGCGACCAGGCGCGCGTTCGGAATGCCCTTCGGCGAGCGGAGTTCCGAGAACCGCTCGCCCAGCGCCGCGAACGAATTCGCGAACCGCAGCTCCTCGAGCGTCTTCGCGGGCGGTGGTGCGATGGCCATCGGTTCATCAGACCCGCTAGGCGAAGCGAACCGTTGCGAACGGCGGCAGGTGTTGGTTCCCAGCATCGTGGAGAAGAATTGCCGGTATGCGCCCTTTTCTGTTTGGTTTTGTCGCCGCTTTTGTGCTGGCGGGTCTGGTTGCGTTCGGTGCGGTCAAGACCGGCGCGGTCATGGCGCGACAGGACGTCCCTGCCGGGAAGCTCGAGACGTGGCTGGCACACACCTCGCTCAACGCGACGATCAATCGCGAAAAACCGATGCCGCCCTATCCGTTCGGGCCGCCGTCACCAACGGACCTCGTCGCCGGGGCGAACATGTACGTGCAGAATTGTGCCGTCTGTCACGGGACCGCGCACAGCACGCCGAGCGCGATCGCGCGCGGTCTCGTAGTGAAGGCGCCGCAGTTCGCCAAGCACGGCGTCGACGACGATCCGGAAGGCGTCATCTATTGGAAGGTCGAGCACGGCATCCGCATGACGGCGATGCCGGCCTACGACATGACACTCGACGAGAAGTCGATTTGGCAGCTGACGTATTTCTTGAAGCACCTGCCGGAGCTGCCGCCCAAAGCGAAGGCCATCTTCGATAATCCGGCGCTGGCCGCGCCCGCGACGCCGCTGCCCGAGGTGAGCGGTGCGCCCGAGCCTCGGCACGTCACGTCGACGTAGTACAAAACGCGTGCAGACGATCTTCTCGTTGATCTTCGCGTACCTCGTGTTCGTGACCCGAACCTGGCCGGTTACGCGCCTGCTCGTGCTGGCCGACGTCGGCCTCGCGCTGCTCTACGACTTCACGCCGCTGCGCGTCCGCTTCGGCATCGTCGAAACGATCGCACTCGCCGCGACCCTCGTGCTCTGGGCCGCAAATCTCGTCATCGACCGCAAATCGTCCTCAACGTAACCAACGTTCACGTTATGGACAGCGCCCAACGGGCGCGCCTTTAACGGACAAAGTTCGCGCCGCAGCGCGAACTTTGACCGATAAAGGCTACATTTTATACGAGTGCAGGCCGCTGATCCAGATGTTGACGCCGAGGTAGCAGAAGATGATCGAGACGAAGCCGAGGACGCTGATCCAGGCGGTCTTCGTTCCGCGCCACTCCGGGCGCGTGTGCAGATGCATGAACATCGCGTAGACGATCCACGAAATCAGCGCGGCCGTTTCTTTCGGGTCCCACTGCCAGTAGGCGCCCCACGCTTCTTTCGCCCACATCGCGCCGGTGATGATGCCGAGCGAGAGCAGCGGCAGACCGACGGCGATGACGCGATATTGGATGACGTCGAGGCGCGCGAGCGACGGGAGCCCGGCCAGCCATTGCGCGGCCGCGTCTCCCGCGGCGGCCGCTTGCGCGATCGCCGGCGTGTCGTTGCGAATGATCCCGGGCGGCGGCGCCGCGTAGGCGGTGGTGCTGAGCGAAACGTCTATCGTGCCGCCGGCCGGTGAGGCCGCGACGCCCCGCAGCGTCGCGCCGCGCGTCGCGTACCGCTGTTCCGCGGCGGCCTTGAACAGATACATCAGCGAGACGATCGACGCGACCATGAACGACGCGTAGGCCGTGATGACGATCGGCACGTGGATCTTGATCCAGTACGACTGCAGCGCCGGCACCGCGGGCATGTAGCCTTCGTTCCAGGTCGTCGCGTAGCTGAAGGCGATCGCGGCGACCGCGAGCACCGGGCCGCCGATGAGGGCGAAGTCGTAGCGATACGCAAAGATCAGGAAGATCGTGACCGCGACCGCGCTGAAGAGGGAGAGCGAGCCGTACAGGTTCGTCAGCGGCCACACGCCCGTCATCCACCAGCGCACGGCGAGTTCGACGAACTGCGCCGCGCAGCCCAGGATCGCCAGCGGCATGCCGATCGCGCGCAGCAGCGGTTTGCGCAGGAGGAAGTAGCCGAAGAGCACCAGCGCGCCCGTCACGTAGGCGGCGATTCCTATGCGCAGCAGCGTTTGGTCGAGCAGCTCTCTGGTCGGGTCCATAGCTCTCCTTATACCGTGCCGAGCGCCGCGGTGGGTGGGACTTCGGTGGCCTGCGCGCGCGGCTCGGTTCGACGGAGCGCGTCCACGATGTCGCGGAAGCGGTCCTCGAACACATCGTAGCCCTTCACGGTCGTCGCCGCGAGCCCCACCTCGGTGCCGCCCGGGACGGGGCGCGCGATGACGAAGAGCCGGGCCGGCAAAAAGTACATCGAGATGCAGAGGCCGGTCAGCAGGACGAACGCGCCGAGCCCGACGACGAGCATTCCGGGGTCGTTGCGGTACTGAAAGCCGGAGTAGAGGACGTAGCGGACCGGCGTGAGGGCGAAGCCGGCGCCGAGCTCCACCGCCTGGCCCAGCGGCACGAGCGCGCTGCCGATCGCCTGTTCGCCGTCGAACGCCTGAATGACGATGCCGGGGTTGTTCGGCCGCGGGTCCGCGCCCGGCTGACCGGTCGCGCGGTCGATCGTGCCGACGAACCGCGTGTACTGGATCGCTCGCGACGTGCCGGCGATCGGGAAGCCTTCGCCTTCCTTGAGCGGACGATCGGGGGCACCGGGAACCGGCCGCCCGTCTTTGGTGAGCCGGAAGTCGATCGCGAAGCCGTACGTCGCTTGATAGACCAGCGTGCCGTCGACGTCGTACGGCTGGTTCACGCGGATCACGGCATCGTGCGTGGCACCGTCTTTTCCGGTGATCTTCGCGTCCGAGACGTAGTCGATCGGCTGGTAGACGACGCCGGCCTTCGTGGTGATCGGGTCGATGCGGTACGCGAAGCGCCGCAAGTCGATCTTCGCGCCGCTCTCGGGGATCGTCGCCGTCTCACCGCTCAGCACCGCGAATTGGCCGCTGTAGCCTTTCGCCCAATAGATCGTCGTGCCGATCGCGATGATCAGGAAGCCGACGTGCGCGACGAGCACGCCGCGGCGCGCCCAATTGTTCCTGTCCGCGAACGTCCACTCGTCGCCGCCGAATTCGCGCTTGCGCACCTGCCAGCCGCGCTGAGCGAAGAACGCCGCGATCCGTTCGCGCGCGGTCTCGACGTCGCCGTCGACGACGACCTTCGCGTGCAGCGGAATCGCGTCGATCTTGACCGGCCCCAGACGCGGGATGCGCCGCGGAATCACCTTGGTGAACGTCGCCGCGGCCATCGAGCACAAGATCATCCCGAGCACGCCAAGATAGGCGGCGCTGTGATAGATGTTGGCGAGGTCGAGGCGCGCGATGAGCCGCGCGATCGGCGGCGCGTAGTTGGCCGCGTAGAACGACGGGTCTTTCCCCTGCTCGAGCACGACGCCGATCAACGTGAGAAAGGCCCACACGCCGAGCAAGGTGACGCCGAACGTCACGTTGGCGAACGTGCGCACGAGGTCTGCCCATGCTTCGCGCAGCGGCGCGAGCGCCGAGAGCGCTACGACGCCAGCGCCGCGTCGCGCTTCCATCTGCGCTCCATGAAGACGATCAGCCAAATCGAGGCCTCGAACAGCACGTACATCGGCGAAGCGATCAGCAGCATCGTGACCGGGCTGCCGTCAGGCGCCAGCACGCCGCCCGCGAGCAGCATCCCGAAGACGATGTAGCGCCGGTACTTCCGCAGCATCACCGTGTTGACCAGACCGATGCGGGCCATCAGCAGCATGACCACCGGCGTCTGAAACACCAGCGCGAACGCCAGGAACAGCAGTAGGATCAGGTTCACGGTCGACTCGATGCCGAACGTCGGGTCGGCGATCGTGTTGGTGATCTGAATCAGCGCGCCCACGACGCGCGGGATCACCAGGAAGTGCGCGAACGCGATGCCGAGCAGCGCCAGCAAGAACGACGGCACGATGTACGAGTAGACGGCCTTGCGGGTCTTCGGATGCACCGCCGGGACGACGAACATCCAGATCTGATAGAGCAGGACCGGCAAGCCGAGCACGATCGCGCCGTAGATCGCGAACTTGAAGATCGCCCACACCGCGTCGGCCGGGCCGAACGCGTGCAGCACGACCTTGTCGCCGAAATACAGCCGCACCAGCGGCCGGATGGCTTGCTGGCACGGCCAAAGCAGAACGACCGCCAACCCGAGGACGGTCGCGACGCAGATCGCCAGCCGGTTCCGGAGCTCCCGCAGGTGCTCCGTGAACGGCATCTCCTTCTGGTCCCAATCCACCTCAGGCTCGCGCTCGCGCGTCGAG
>JAQBPL010000318.1 GCA_028287545.1 Vulcanimicrobiota bacterium
CGAGCGCCGCGCGCGGCGCGAAGCGCGGCCGGCGGCGCTCGAAGCCCTGCGCGCGCATCGTGATCGCCGGCGGCGTCGCGGCGGCATCGAGCGCCGGGAACGCGGCCGCGGCGATCGACGCGACGACGCCCAACACGAACGCTTTCGCGAACGGGAGCACGCTGAACGCGACGGCATCGGCGTGCGATGCGGCGTAGAGCGTGTCGACCGTGCGCGACACCGCGGCGACGGAGAACGTCGCGAGCAGCGCGCCAACGCCCAAACCGAGCAGCGATCCCGCCGCGCCGACCAGCAGACCTTCCGCGACGAACGCGCGGAACACCGCGCCGCGCGTCGCGCCCAGCGCGCGGACCGTGCCGATTTCGGGACGCCGCTGCACGACCGAGATCGCGACGGTGTTGTAGATCAGATACATGCCGACGAGCAGGGCGACGTACGCGAGCGCTTCGAGGTTGAGCCGGAAGCTCTGCAGCATCCGTGCGATCTCATCGGTGCGCGTCTTCGGGCGAATCGCGCGCGCACCGGGTGGGACGAGCGAGGGGAGCGCGCGCTCGACCGCAGGCAGCCGGGCCGGGTCCACCACCAGATCGATGCGGTCGAGCAGCCCGACCTTGCGGAAGAATTCCTGGGCGGTTGCGACGTCGACGAACACGACGCTCGAATCGATGCCGACCGTCCCCGGCGGGATGATCCCCGCGACCCGCAGCGTGATCTCGCGATCTCCGGCCAGGGCGTGCACGTTCTGCCCGACGTGCCAACCCGAACGCTGCGCGAGACGCGCGCCGACGAAGGCGCCGTGGCCGTTCACCAGCGTCCAGAGATCGGCACCCTGCTGCCCGAACGCGCCGGGCGCGTAGCCGGCGCCCGCGCTGCGCCCGGGCAGCGGACGCAGCAGATCGACGCCGAGCACGCGCAGGACCTCACCTGAGAACGCCGCGCCCGGCCGCGCGCCGATGGTGAGGGTGTCTTCGATCGTCGGACCGGCGTACTCGACGCCCGGCACGGCTTGGACGCGCAGGAGCGCGCGTTCGTCGAAGCCGTTCCCGATCCCGAGCACCTGGAGGTTCACGCGGTTGGAGACGACGTTGACGCTCGACGCGAACGACGCGACCGCGGTCGCGTTGGCGAGATCGATCGCCAAGCCGATCGCGACGCCGAGCGCGACCGCGACGAGCGTCACCAGCGCCCGCAGCGGATTGCTCCGCAGCGGGCCGATCACGAGCGCGTAAAAGAGCGCGTTCACACGATGCGCCCGTCGCGCATCGCCACGACCCGGTCGCAGATGCTCGCCGCATCGTCGCTGTGCGTCGCCATCAAGATCGCCTGTCCCGCGTCGGCAAACGACCGCAGCAGCCGCAGCACGGTCGCGCCGGTCTGCGAGTCGAGATTTCCGGTCGGTTCGTCGGCGAGCAGGATCGCGGGCCGGTGGACGATCGCGCGCGCGATCGCGACGCGCTGCGCTTGTCCGCCGGAGAGCTGGGCCGGGAACGCACGCGCCCGATCCGCCAGGCCGACGCTCGCGAGCGCCGCCGAGACGCGAAGGTCGATCTCGTCGCGCGCGCGGCGCTGCAGCACCAGCGGCAGCGCGACGTTGTCTTCGGCGCGCAGCGCGGGCAGCAAGTTGAAGAACTGGAACACGGTGCCGACCCGGTCGCGCCGCAGCCGCGTCAGCGCGTCGTCGTCGAGCGCATGGGTCGGCGCACCGTCGATCGACACCGAGCCGGCCGTCGGCAGATCGACGCATCCGACCAAGTTCAGCAGCGTCGACTTTCCGCAACCGCTCGGTCCGACCAGCGCGACCATCTCGCCCTGCTTCACGTCGAGCGAGACGCCGTCGAGCGCGCGCACGATCTCTTCGCCCGAACCGTACGTTTTGCTCACGCCGCGTACCATCACCGGATGCACGGCCGCGGCGCTCACCGCCGCGTCAGCGGACACCACTGCTCTCCCTCACCGTGGTTCGACCGCGCGGAACAGCAGCGCGGCGTTGATCCCGCCGAAACCGGAGGAGTTGGAGAGCACCGTTCGCACCCGGCGCCGCACGGGTTCGCGCGCGATCGCCAGCGCGCAGCCGGCATCCGCCTCATCGCTGTTGACGCTGCGCGGGACGACGCCGCGTTCCATCGCGAGCAGCGAGAGCGCCGCTTCCCACGCGCCGGTTGCCCCGAGCGCGTGACCGTGCTGACCTTTGGTCGCCGTCACCGCGATCGGCCGCGCGCGCTCCCCGAAGACGATTGCGGTCGCGACCGCCTCCGCTCGGTCACCGAGCGGAGTTCCGCTGCCGTGCGCGTTGAGCAGGTCAACGTCGTCCGGCGCGAGCCCCGCTTCGCCGAGCGCGCCGCGCATCGCGGCCGCGTTGAACGCACCGTCCGGACGCGGCGCCGACATGTGGTGCGCGTCGTTGGTCAAACCGTAGCCCGCGATCTCACCGTAGATCCGCGCACCGCGCGCCGTCGCGTCGTCCAGCCGCTCCAACAGCAGGATGCCGGCACCTTCCGCCATCACGAAACCGTCGCGCCGCGCATCGAAGGGACGGCTCGCCGCTTGCGGCTCGTCGTTGCGCTGCGACATCGCGCGGATCACGGTGAAGGCGCCGTACACCAGCGGCGAGAGCGGCGCCTCGACGCCGCCGGCGAGTGCCGCGCGCACGTCGCCGCGGGAGATCGCGCGAAATGCCTCACCGAGCGCCACGGCGCCGGACGCGCACGAGTTTCCGTTCGCGACGGTCGGCCCGTTCAGGCCGAACTCGATCGCGACGTTGCACGTCGCCGCGCCGCCGAACACCGAGATCGCCAGCAGCGGCTTCACCGCTTCGATACCGCGTTCGCGGAACACGTCGTGCTGGTCGTCGGCGAACGCGAGGCCGCCGAGCGCCGAACCGAGATAGACGCCGACGTCGGCCGATCCCGGACGATAGGCCGCGTCGTCGAGCGCGAGCCGCGCCGCGGCGATCGCGAACTGCGAGAAGCGATCGGTCCAGTGCAGACGTTTCGCCGCGAGGAAGTCGCGCGGTTCGAAGTCGTCGACTTGCGCGGCGATCCGCGAGCGGTAGGCGCTCGCGTCGAATCGAGTCAGCGAAGCGACCGCGACGCGCTCGGAGAGCACGCCGTCCCAGAACGCCTCAACGCCGATCCCCAGCGGCGTGACGACGCCGATACCGGTAACGGCGACGCGATGCAGCGCCGTCACGCGGGCTCCGCGCGCGCGGCTTGCTCGGCGAGCACCTTCACGCGCTGCAGCGTCTTCGCGGCGACGCCGTGGATGAAGTAGTTCGAAACGAGATGCTTTCCGAGCCAGCCCGCCGCGACCGGAAAGCGGAACGCCAGTCGGTGCTCGATGGTGACGCGCGTTCCGCCGGGGATCGGCTCGAAGATCCACTCGACGTCCATGCCGCGCGTCCAGCCGCGCACGTGATGGAAGGCGATGTGGGGCGCGAGCGGGTCGTTCGTCTGCTCGGCGACCCACTGCAGCGGAAAGATGTCGCGCCACGCGCTCATCGCGACGACGCGTGTCGCGCCGCGCTGATCGAGCACCCGTACCCAGCGGTAATGGGGAAGAATCTGCGGCCAACGCGCGGTGTCGGCTCCCAACGCGTACACGAGCGCCGGCGGAGCAGCGATCTCGACGCTGTTGCGCGTCACCGTCATGCGAGGAGCCTCCCTAAGACCGACGGGCGGAACGCCCGCTCCGGCGGCACGATCCCGGCCAACGCGTCGAGCAGCGCCGTCCCGGCGTCCGGAAAGCGCGCGAGACGGTTAGCGGCACGGCGGGCCAGCGGCGGCACGTCGACCAGCAGCGCGACCGCGCGAGCGAGCCTGCGCCGCCACGCCACGTCCGCGTCGCGCCAGCGGCCGTACTCCGCGAAGGCGCTTGCTTCCCGAGCGGGATCGCGGAGCGCCGCCCGGATCGCATCGGCGGCGCGCTCGGCGCCGGTCAGCGCGAGGAACACGCCCTGCCCGGTGAACGGATCGAGAAACCCGGCCGCGTCGCCCACGAGCACCGCGCCGGGCGCCCACGGCCGGCGCACGCGATGCGCGAGCGGCCCGATCGAGACGCGCGGACCGATCCGAACCGCATCGCCGAACGATCGAGCGCCCCCGGCGAGCGCCGCCGCGGCCCCGCCTATTCCCGCGTCGACGTCGGCCGACCAGCGCGCCAGCCGCGCTCGCGGAACGACCACCATCACGTTGGTCCGCCCGTCACGCAGCGGGTTCAGCGCAAAATACGCACCACCGCCGACGTACATCTCGACAAAGCCGTCGAACGCCTCGAACCCGGCGTAGTGTCCGCCGACGGCATAGTGCGCGCCGCGCGCAGCGGGCGCCGTGACGCCCAGCTTGCGCGCGACGACCGACCCGATGCCGTCGGCCCCGACGACGATGCGCGCCGGGCGATCTTCGAGATCGCCTGCTGGCGTGCGCACGCGGACCCCCGTGCAGCGGCCGTGCTCCACCAGCACGTCTTCCACGCGGCCCTGCTCGAGAATGGCGCCCGCCGCAACCGCCGCGGCCAACAGCACGGCATCGAGCTCTGCCCGCGCACACGCCAGTGCCGGCCGAGGAAACGCGAGCGCGACCGCGGCCGCACCAGCCGGAACGAGACGCACGCCGCGCAGGCCGGAGGCGACCGTGCGGACGTCGTCGAGCGCGCCCAAGCGCGCCAACGCTTCCACGGCGCCGGCATTCAAATACTCGCCGCATACCTTCGTGCGCGGAAACCGCGCCCGTTCGACGATCCGCACATCGACGCCGGCACGCGCGAGCAGCAGTGCCGTCACGCTCCCAGCCGGCCCCGCGCCGGAAACGACTACGGCATCTGGTTTCACCGGCGTGACATATCCGGCCCGTGTGAAGAATCTGTGAGGGTCATGCGGAAGAACGGTTCGTTCTTCACCTGCGGGTTGCTCCAGCCGGCTTCGCGGGCGAGCGCGAGGGCTTCGGCGGGCGTGTAGGCGCGGCGCACGGAGAGCGGCGCGTCGTGGCGGGTGAGCCGGTTGCGCGAGGTGCGCGACCACATCCAGGTCAGGCCGAAGGCCGCCGCGGAGCGGCGCAGGTCGCACACGACGGGGCTGAGGCGAGCGACGCGCCGCAACTCACGCAGCAGCGCGCGCGCCGCCGCCGGTTCGAAATGGTGCAGCGCGAGCGTGCACGTCACCACGTCGAACGCAGCGTCGCCGAACGGAAGCGCCTCACCCTCGGCACGCACGAACGTCAGCGCCGGATGGTTCCGCGTTCGGCGGCGCGCGATCGCCAGCATCTGTTCGCTGCGATCCAGACACGTCACGGTGACGCGCGCGCCGCGCCGAGCCGCATCGTTCGCGAGCGCGAGCGGGATGTCTGCCGCGCCGCTGCCGACGTCGAGTATCGTGTGGGCGCCGAGCGCGCGCGCGGCGCGAACCACCGGCGCGCTGCCGCCGAACCACGCGTTTGCGAACGCGATGTCGCGCAGGTTGGCCTCGAGCTCGCCGGCATCGTCGACGGGCTCGTCCATCAGCTCGCGGGCGATCGTCCGGCGCACGCGAGCCCTACCGCGCGGCGCGGCTTATTTCTTGTACCACTCCGCGTTGATCTCGACGTAGTTCTTCCACTGCTCGGGAACGTCGGAGTCGGCGTAGATCGCCTCGACGGGACACGCTGAAACGCAGGCCCCGCAATCGATACACACCTCGGGATCGATGAAGAGCATCTTGTCGTCATCGCTGCCGTGGATGCAATCGACCGGACACACGTCGACGCACGACTTGTCCTTGGTACCGATACATGGTT
>JAQBPL010000188.1 GCA_028287545.1 Vulcanimicrobiota bacterium
AGCTTGTACATCATATCGATGTAGCCGAGGAGTTGGGCTTCTTGTTCGGGGGTGCGGTCGGTGAATTCGACGCCGATGCGAAATTGTTCGAGCGTGGGGTCGACCCGGCACCAGCGGACCTCGCCGGTTAGGTGGAGCGACGGGCGGGGGTCGCCGCGGAGTTCCAACTCGAGGCGCAGCGGCTGTCCGGGCGCGAGTTCGACCTGGGAGAGCATCGCCAGTCCTCCCAGGCCCAAATCGTACGTCTCCGTCCGCGCGGCCGCGAATTCGTCGCCGATGGTATACGCGACCAGCAAGGGGGCATCGATGAGCCGCCGATGCGAGCGTGCTTCACTCACGCTTCGCGCTTCACCGCGAGCGGGAAAGCCTCCCCCGCGTGCGAACCGACGCGAACGTGACGTTCGTGCAGGCAATGCTGCTCGCTGTGCTGCAGGGCGTCAGCGAACTCTTTCCGGTCAGCAGTCTGGGGCACACCGTGCTCCTTCCGGCGCTGCTGCGGTGGAACGTCGACGAGAGCTCGGAATCGTTCCTGGCGTTCGTCGTGGTCCTGCACCTGGGGACGGCGCTGGCGCTCATCGTGTTCTATCGGCGCGATTGGATCGCAATCGTGCGCGCCTTCGTCGCCAGCGTCGCGCGCGGGCGCTTGAGCGACGATCCCAACGAACGGACGGCGTGGCTGCTGGTCGCCGGGACGATCCCCGTCGGCATCCTCGGCGTGCTGTTCCAGTCGGCGGTGAAATCGCTGTTCGCCTCGCCGATCCCGGTCTCGCTGTTCTTGCTCGCCAACGGTTTCCTGATGCTCTTCGGCGAGTGGCTGCGCAAGCGGCAGCATCCTTCGAGCGGCTCAGGAGGTTCCGGCGGGCGAACGTATCGGAAGCTGGAGGAGCTCACCCCGAAGGAGGGCGTGTTCGTCGGCGTCATGCAGTCGCTCGCGCTGCTCCCGGGAATTTCTCGCTCCGGTTCGGCGATCGTCGCCGGACTGCTGCGCGACCTGCATCATGACGATGCGGCGCGCTACTCGTTCCTGCTCGCGACGCCGGTGATCTTGGCCGCGAGCCTGCTCGAGATCCCCACCCTCTTCGCACCCGACGCGCACGTGGTGCTGCAGCAGGCCGCTGCCGGCTGCGTCGTCGCCGGCGTCACCGCCTACGCGTCGGTCGCGTTTCTCACCCGCTGGTTCCGGCACAACGACCTCGCGCCGTTCGCGTGGTATTGTATCGCTGCCGGCGCCGTCTCGTTCATCCTCTTCGCCACGAAAGTCATCGCATGAAGCAGATCTCGCTCGTTCTGGCCGTCGTCTTCCTGATCGTCGCCGTGCTCTATTGGACCGGGCACTTCATCCCCGCCGGCGTTCACGTGAAACACGGCATCGTCAGCGTCATCCTGGCCCTGCTGTGCCTGGTCTGGTACCGGTTCCAGGCCGCGGCGCCCGCGCGCTGACGCTTACGGTTTCGCGCCGCTGCCGATGACGTAGAGGTCGTCGGGATCGGGTGCGACGACCTCGACGCGCGCGCGGTGGAGGTGCATGAGGCGCTCGAATCGCGCCGCGTCGCGCGGCGTCGCCTGCACGATGACGAACGGGGCGGACTCGGCGGCGTTCAGCACTTCGCCGACGGCGCGGTCGTAGCTGGCATCGTCGTGCGTGCGCCCGCCGAACACCGTATCGCGGTACAGCCGTTCGACGTTGAGATACGGGTCGCCGTGCCACCACGCTTCCCACATCCACACGCGCGCGTCGATGCGTTTGGCACCGCTGCGGCCGGGCGGCGCGAGATACACCGCGTCGGCGTGCACCGCGCCGAGCGTCGCCGCGAAGTCGCCGCGGCGCACGGTATTGCGCTTGCCGTTCTCGACGACCCAGCGCTCCGTCTCGCGGATGTAGTACCAGGCGAGCTCGCTCGGCGGGACGTCGACCAGGTCGTCGGGATAGCGCGCCTTGAGCAGCCAGTGAGCGAGCACGTGCCACAGTCCAACGACGGCGAGGCCCGTCTGCCCGTCGCTGCGCAGGGCGTGCACGTTGGCATGCCACACGCCGAGATACCGGCACTGGTCCTCGCTGAAGAACACGCCCTCCCAGGCGCGGAAGAGGTCGGTCGGATAGATGCGCCCGGGGAGCATCTCGACGATCTCGGCGACTTCGTTCTCGCGCAGGATCGTGAAGTCGTTGACCACCAACCCTTCGCCGGCACGTACGAACCACTCGAGCAGGTCGCCCCCGTGGACCGTGAGCCCATGACGCTTGAGCGTGTTGAGGTGCATCGGCAGTCCCATGAACGGGTCGACGATGCTCGTGATGCCCCGCGCTTGGCAGAGATCGAGCAGCCGCGTCCCGGAGACGCGACGCGTACGGGCGGGCAGGTCGATCACGTCGGCGCTCCGGACCGCGAGAGAAAGACGCGCGCGACGTCCGGGTCGAACTGCGTTCCGGCGGCTGCGGCCACCAGGCGCGGAGCGTCGAGCGGATCGATCGCGTCGACCTGGACGGCCAGCGCCAGCACGGCGGCGAGCGGATCGCGCGCACCGTCCTCGTGCCAGGCGGACGAGGCGGCTAGGAGCGGGGCGTCGTCCCGGTACGCGGCGAGGGTCTGCGCGATCGCCGCGGCGTGACGGGCGGCTGCGGCGCGCCGGTCGCGGGCGAACCGGGAGAGCGGGTCGAGCCGGTCGTCCGCGATCTCGTTCCCGGCGGCCCCCAGCGCCAGCAAGCGCGCCGCGCGCGCGACGCGGCGTTCGTCCAGATCGAGCCGCGCCGCGAGCGATCGCGCCAGCTCGACCACGCGCGCGGTACGTCCGGCGGTGTGCGCGGCGCGTGCATCGAGCATCTCGGCCAGGTTCGCCAGGAGCGCATCGTCGTCTGAAACCGGGAAGACCGCCTCCGGGCGGGCGTCCCAGAGCGGCGTCAGCATGATGAACTCACGGAACGCGCGCGCCAGCTCGACGCGGAATCGCCGGCCGTTCTCGGCGAGGATCGTGAAGAGCGCCTCGGCCGCGTCGCGGGGTTCCTCCGGATCTTCGATCGCCTCCACGAACGCGTTCGCGATCCCGAGCGATGCGGCGTCGGCCGGGATCCCGTCCCAGCGCAGGCGGTCGGGAAAACCCGTGCCGTCGTCGTGCTCGCGGTGCCAGCGCACGATGTCGGCCGTCGGCGGGGGGAGGCCGGGCAGCCCGGCGACGATGCGGGCCCCGTACAGCGGCGCATCAGCCAGCAGCAGCAGCCTGGTCCGCGGTCCGGCGTCGGCCGGTACCACGACCGCGACGCGGCCGATCTCGGCCAGCAGTCCGGCGGCCCAGTTGGCGGTCGCGCCGGACTCGTCGGCGCCGCGATGGCGCGCGAAGTTGGCGGCGAGCGCCGCGCGGCGCAGCCCGAAACCAAGGCGGCGACCGGCCAAAGCGTCACCGACCGCGCTATACAAGCCGAAAGCGCCGTCGCTCGGGCTGGCCGCGTCGAAAGGAACCGTCATCCTCGCCGGACGACGTTCACCGCACCGT
>JAQBPL010000193.1 GCA_028287545.1 Vulcanimicrobiota bacterium
CGGCTATGCCGAGTACGGCGGGAGCGATCCGAACTTCAAGTGGGTGGGGTCGTTCGAGAGGCGTACGGGGTGCCGGGTGAACCTCCGCTTCCCGCAGACGAGCGACCAGATGGACAAGCTCCTCGCCCAGACCGCGTACGACGTCGTGTCGGCGCCTCCCGACATCGGGGGGCGGCTGATCGCGGAGAAGAAGGTCGTCCCCATCACCACCTCACTCGTGCCTCACTACGACGAGATTCCCCAGTGGCTGCGGTCCCAGCGCTCCGTCACCGCCGGCTCCCGGGTGTACGGCGTGCCGTACCTCTGGGGGTGGTACGAGACGCTCTACGACGGCACCGTGCCGCGTCAGGCCAATGGGGGCACCGTCTACTCGGATCGTGGCCCCTGCCGCGTCGCGGACGACGGCTTCTGAGCGAGCGAGACGCGCGCGACACAGCCTGGCTGCGCGGCCGCCGACGTTTGCTCGGGTTCGGTCTTGCGGCGACCGTCGGGATCGTCGTCTCTGTCCTCGCCGGACGATGGTCCACCGGCGCGACCCAGTTCGTCGCCGGATATGACGCGGGGGCGCTGACGCTGCTCTGGTTTCTGTGGACGCAAGGTCTGCACGCGGACCCCACGCTGACCCGCGCCCGCGCCGCGCTCGACGATCCGGGCCGCAATATCGTGGCGCTGGCCGTGATGGCGACCGTGGTGGTCGGACTGATCTCGGCGATCGCGATCGTCGCCCGCGGTCCGCACGTGCATACACCGGCGGAGCGATGGAGTGCGTATCTGCTGGGCTTCGTCGCGATCAGCGCCGGCTGGTTCCTGGTCCACACGCTCTACACGTTTCGTTACGCGCATTTGTACTGGCACGACGAAGACGGCGGTCCGGCGTGCGGCGGGATCAAGTTCCCGGGGACGGACGAGCCGTCCGACTACGACTTCGCGTACTTCTCGTTTACGCTCGGCACGTCGTTCGCCGTCTCCGACCCGCAGGTGACGGAGACGCGCGTGCGGCGCGAAGTGATGGTCCACTCGATCATCTCGTTCGCCTACAATTCGGTGATCATCGGCATGGTGATCAACCTCTTCGCGGGCATCTTCTCCGCCCTCTCCGACACGCCGAAGTAGCTCAGCGTGCCCTCCTACGCGGGGAGGGCTTCGATGATCCGGTCGATGTCGTCGGTGCTGTTGTGGCCGTGCGGCGCGACGCGGATGCCGTTCGCGCGGTAGGTCGTGCAGATCTTCGCCTGGCCCAGCCGTTTGCCGAGCGCGATCGGATCGATGTCCTCACGGGTGAAGGTCAGGATGCCGGACTTGCGATCGTCACGCGACCGGTCACCCAGCACCGCGTACCCGCGCGAGCGCAAACCCGCATCGAGCCGGTCGGTCAGCGTGAGGACGTGCGCGGCGATCCGTTCGATCCCGGCGGCGGCGAGAACGTCCATCGAAGTGACGAGCGAGAGCGCGCCGAGAATGTTCGGCGTGCCGCCTTCGTAGCGCGCCGCGTCGGCGCCGTACGGCTGATCGTAGTCGAGGAAGTTCCAGATGTCGGCGGCGGAGCGCCAGCCCGGCAGCCGCGTCGCGACCCGGTCGAGCAGCGCGGCGCGCAGCCACAAGAACCCCACGCCTTGCAGCGCCATCAGCCACTTCGCGCCGCCCGCGTAGATCGCGTCGACGTTCGTCGCGCGGACGTCGAGCGGGAACGCGCCCATGGCCTGCATCACGTCGACGACGAACACCGCGCCGCCGGCGTGCGCGACGTCGGCGAGCCCGCCCAGATCGTGCCGGTAGCCGTCGTCGAACGTCACCCAGGAGACGGCGACGACCTTCGTTCGGGCGCTCATCGTGCGCCGCAGCACGTCCGGCGTCATCCGTTCGCGCGGCGCGTCGATCAACGTTACCTGCACGCCGCGTTCGCGCAGCGCCAGCCACGGGTAGGCGTTCGAGCCGAACTCGTTGGCGGCCGTCACGATCTCGTCGCCGGGCCCCAAATCCAGCCCTTGCGCGAGAATCGTCGCGCCGTCACCGGTGTTGCGCAGGAACGCGAGCTCTTCACCTGCTCCGCCGAAGAACGCCGCGACCCGCCGCCGGTACGCCGGCAGTGCGAGCTCGCGCGACGCGACGCCCAGCACGCCGCGTGCGGCGTGGTCGTCGATCATCGCGTGCAGCGCATCGCGCGTCGCGTGCGGCAGGACGCCGACCGCGGCGTGGTTGACGTACGCGAGCCCCGGCTCCACTGCGAACGCCTCCGGCGCGAGCGGTGCGCTTCGAGCATCGGTCACGGTGTCCACGGCCCTTAGTTCAGACTGTTCACGTTGACGAGAATGTCGGCTTGGGTGCGGTCGCGGTTCAGGCGCAGCTTCGCGGTGGTCAGGCGCGTCACGAAGGTGTCGAGCGGGACGAACATCTCGCGTTCGCGCATGAAGGCCGGGCCGCGCATCACGACCGACCCCATGCCGACCTTTGCGGTTCGGCTGCCGGTCGTGAAGGTCGCGGTGACGCCGCTGATCGTGACGACCAGCGCCGGGCCTTGGAACGTCACCAGGCCGTTGAACGATTTCACCAAGTCGATCACGTCACCGTACACGATGCCGTTGTGCATCACGGCCGATCCGCCGTTCCGGTCGACCGGCCGCCCGTCGATCGTCAGCCGCACCACGCGATCCGCGGCGAGGGCCGGACCGGTCAGCGCGGCGGCGAGGGCGATCGCCGCGAGAGCTCGGATCATGCGTAAATGTCCTTCGTGTGCCAGGCGATGTTCTGGGCCCGGTCGCCGACCCGCTCGATGATCGAGACGACGAACAGCAGCAGGGTCCCAGCGGGTACCGTACCCGGATCGCGCTGCATCTCCGCCTGGAGCGCCTCGAGGCTCTTGTGGTAGAGTTTGTCGACCTCGTCGTCGCGCTCGATGACGGCATCGGCGAGCTCGCTGTCGCCTTCGCGATACGCGCGCATGACGTCGAGCAGCATCTGATAGGCGAGGCTCGCGATGCGCCCGACCTCGACGCTCGCCGGGCGCACCGCGACGTCGGAGAGCTTGATCGCGTTCTTGGCGATGTCGACCGCATAGTCGCCGATGCGTTCGAGGTCGGTCACGATCTGCAGCATCCCGGCGATCGCGCGGAGTTCACCGGCAACCGGCTGCTGTTTCCAGATGAGCTCGATGCAGGTCGCCTCGACGCCGCGGCGCATCTCGTCGACCTCATCGTCGCCGGCTACGACGCGTCCCGCCAGGACGACGTCACGGCGCTCCAGCGCTTGGGTCGCCGAGCGAATCGCGTCGGAGACGAGCGCTCCCAATCGGACGACGTCGAGACGCGTGTTCTCCAGCGCCTGGTGATAAGCGGTTCGCATGGCATCTCAACCATAACAGACGAGAGGGCGTTTACAAAACCCCGACGTAGGCCACCGCCCATGCCGACAACCATCTCGCTCGAACGCTCGGGGCCCATCGCTACCGTTACCTTGAACCGGCCGGCGGTCTTAAACGCGCTGAATCTGCAGATGCTGGACGAACTCAGCGCGGCGTTCGCGGAGCTGGACGCCGATGACACGTTGCGCGCCGTCATCGTCACCGGAGCGGGGCCGAAGGCGTTCGCGGCGGGCGCCGACATCTCTGAACTCAACGCGCTGCCGAACGCGCGCGCCGGCGAGGCACAGGCCCGGCGCGGGCAAGCCCTGACGACCGCGATCGAACGGATGCGCGTCCCGGTGATCGCCGCGGTGAACGGCTTCGCGCTCGGCGGCGGGTGCGAGATCGCGATGGCGTGCGACATCCGCATCGCCTCCGAGAACGCGAAGTTCGGCCAGCCGGAGGTCAACCTCGGGATCCTCCCTGGCTACGGCGGGACGCAGCGCCTGACGCGGCTCGTCGGCGAGGGTTGGGCGATGTACCTGTGCTTGACCGGCGAGATGATCGACGCCGCCGAGGCGCTTCGCATCGGCCTGGTGCAGAAGGTGACCCCTGCCGAGGGACTGCTGGCCGAAGCGCAGCGCATCGCCGGGCTCATCGCCGCGAAGGCACCGCTCGCGGTCGATGCGGCGAAGCGGGCGATCGTCGATGGAGCCGCCCTCACGCTGACCGACGGCCTCGCACTGGAAGCGCTGCGCTTCGGCACCGCGATCACCACGGCCGACTTCCGCGAGGGCTCAAGCGCCTTCCTCGAAAAGCGCAAGGCGGAATTCACCGGCCGCTGACGGCCGGCCGCTCGAATCCGACGACGCTGGCTTTGCGGAGCACCTCCGCCATCGCGCGCTCGATATCGGGGTTGAAGCCGATCCAGCGGGCCTGCATGCTGCCGGTCGTGTCGACTGCCACCACCGTCGGGAAGCCGTCGACGGCAAACGCGTGGGCTACGGTCGAGTCGGGGTCCAAGGCGACGTCGCGGATCTTGAACGCGGCGGCGAACGGCCGCACCAGACCCGCTGGTTCGCCAACGTCGATCGACACGACGTCGATATCCGGGTGGGTCCGCGCGAAGCGCTGGACCAGCGGAATCGATTCCCGGCACGGGTCGCACCACGTCGCATAGAAATCGAGGAACACGAACCGGCCGCGCCTGCTCTCCAGATCGAAGCGACCGCCCGAGAGGGTCGCGAGGGAGACCGGCGGAGCGGGGGTCACGCCGCGGTGCAACGAGCCGGCGACGTACGGCCAGCCGAAGCGGACGGCGGCCGCCAGAAGCACGACGACGGCCAGGACGTCGAGCGCGCGCGCGGCCAAGCGGCGCAGCTGTTGCACCGTCGAAGGCTTCCTTCGCAGGGAAAGTGCCCCCTGCGGAGCATCCCACCAACCGATGCCCACCGCCCGCGCGGCGTCTGTCACAATCGACGCACGCACCTTGCCCGCCCAGAACAGGAGCGCGCGAATTTTCGACGCGTTCGACAAGCTTCCGGTCGGCGGGACGCTGGAATTGAACGAGGAGAGCGACCCGCGCTCGCTTCGGAACGAGTTCCAGCAGTACCGCTCCGGCCGTTTTTCGTGGGATGCGAGAAATCTCGGCAGCGGCCGCTGGACGATTCGCCTCGAGCGCATCGACGAACGCGCCGACGCCGCGACGTTCCTCTCGCACACCGCTCCGTTCTCGAACGCCAAACAGTCGACGATCGGCGAACTCGCGTCGCTGGCGACCGAGCGCGCCTACCGCACCGGCGAGACGATCTTCGACGAAGGCGAGATGTGGCCGTATTTGGGCTTCGTGCGCACCGGCAAGGTCGTCTACACGCTGCTCTCGCCCGACGGCAAGACGCATGCGCTCGGCGAGCGATTGACGCACGACCCGCTCAACGAGTCGGGCACGTTCGACGGCGGCGGCGCCACGACACGCGCCGAGGCGCTGACCGACTGCAGCCTCGTGCTCGTTCCGAGCGAAGCGGTGCTGCACGCGGTGCGCAACGACGCGGAGCTCGCGCTGGGCTTTCTTGCCGCGGCGTCGCAGGCGCGCCGCCGTTCGATCGACACGATCGCCGACCTCGCGTTCGCGCACGTGCTCCAGCGCGTCGCGAAGTTCTTGATGTCGTACGCGCCGGCCACCGTCGGCATGGCGCCCGGCCTGCCCGGCGTCGAAAATCTCTCGCAAGCGCAGATTGCGGCCGCAGCCGGAACGGTCCGCGACATGGCCGCACGCGCGCTGATCCGGCTCAAGAACGCCGCCGCCGTCGAACTCGATCGCGGCCGCGTCCGTTCGATCGATCGCGCGCGCCTCGAAGCGTTCGCTCACGGCGTGCAGGCGCCGCCCGTCTAACCGCCGTCCCCGAGGAGTCACGTTTTGCGCCGACTTGTTCTCGCCGTCGTTGCCCTGCTGTTTGCCGCGCCTGCGCTGGCTGCCGGGGTCACGTATCCGCCGGCGCCGCGCGGAACCGTGACCGACACGTATTTCGGCACGACCGTCGCCGACCCGTATCGCTGGCTTGAGGACGTCGACGCGCCGCAGACCACCGCCTGGGTCAAAGCCGAAGGCGACGTGACGCGTTCGTATCTCGACGCGATCCCGCAGCGCACCGCGATTCGCGACGCGTTCCGCAAACTGTTGAACTACGAGAAGGTCGGCGCGCCGTTCCATCACGGGACGTTCTGGTTCTTCTCCCGCAACAGCGGTCTGCAGAACCAAAGCGTGCTGTACGTGCGCGACGGCGAGCACGGCACGCCGCGCGTCCTGCTCGACCCCAACACGCTCGCCAGCGACGGGACCGTCGCGTTGGCCGGCCAGTCGTTCACCCGTGACGGACGCTATATGGCGTATGCCACGGAGTCGTCAGGATCCGACTGGCAGACGTGGCACGTCAAGGACGTCGCCACCGGCCGCGATCTGGCGGACACGATCGAGTGGAGCAAGTTTTCCGGTGCGACCTGGGTCGGAGCGCGGGGCTTCTACTACGCGGCCTACGACAAGCCGCAGTCCGGGAACGCGACGCTCAGCGCGCTGGGCGTGCAGAAGCTGTACTTCCACACGCTCGGCACGCCCCAGTCGGCGGATCGTCTGGTCTACGCGTCGACTGCGCACCCCGACCAGTTCGTCGGCACCAGTGCGACCGAGGACGAGCGCTATGTCTTCTTCTTCCGCAGCAAGGGCAACGGCAACAGCCTCTCCTGGAAACGCCGCAACGAGCCCGACTCGGCGTTCCGCCAAATCTACGATCTCGACCCCAACGTGAACTACGACGTGGTCGGTGATGACGGCAACCGCATCTACGTCCAGACGAACCTCGACGCGCCGCGCAGCCGCCTTGCATACGTCGACTTGACCGACCCGAAGCACGCGCTGCACGACATCATCCCGCAGAGCGCCGACGCGCTCCAGGGAGTCTCGCTGATCGGCAACCGCTTCTATGCCTCGTACCTGCACGACGCGCACTCGCTGGTGCGCATCACCGACCTGCGCGGCCGCGCCGCCGGGACGATCGATCTGCCCGGAATCGGCAGCGGCGGCCTGCCCGGCGCGCACCGCGAAGACCGGTTCGCGTACTACTCGTTCACCTCGTTCACGTATCCGACGACGGTCTACAAGTACGACACGAAGACCGGCGCCAGCACCGTCGCCGTCCGGCCGAAGATCGCGTTCGATCCGGCTCCGTTCGTCACCGAGCAGATCTTCACCACGTCGAAGGACGGCACGAAGATCCCGGTCTTCGTCACCCATCGCAAGGACTTGCCGCTCGACGGCACCACGCCGGCGATCCTCTACGGGTACGGTGGGTTCAACATCTCGATCACGCCGTACTTCTCGTCGGCCGTCGCGATGTGGCTGCAGATGGGCGGCGCGTACGCGGTCGTGACGCTGCGCGGCGGCGGCGAATACGGCGACGCGTGGCACGATGCCGGGCGCCTGGCGAACAAACAGCACGTCTTCGACGATTTCGAAGCGGCGGCGCAGCTGCTGATCGATCGAAAGATCACCTCGAGCGCGAAGCTCGCGGCCAACGGCGGCTCTAACGGAGGCCTGCTGGTCGGGGCCGCGATCACTCAGCGGCCGGATCTCTTCGGCGCGGTGATCCCGGAGGTCGGCGTGCTCGACATGCTCCGCTTTCAGAAGTTCACGGTCGGCAAGGCGTGGGTCCCGGACTACGGCTCCTCGGAAGCGTCAGCCGATCAGTTCAAGTACCTCTACGCGTACTCGCCCTATCACAACGTGAAGAACGGCACGCACTATCCGCCGACGCTCGTGATGACTTCCGACCACGACGACCGCGTGTATCCGGCGCACTCGTTCAAGTTCGCGGCGGCGCTGCAGCACTCGCAAGTCGGCGACGCGCCGATCCTGCTGCGCGTCGAGTCGAAAGCCGGTCACGGTGCCGGACGCCCAACCGAAAAGATCATCGACGAAGTCGCCGACCGCTACGCGTTCCTGGTCAAGAACCTCGGCTTCACGCCGACCATCGCGTCACCCTGAGCGCATCGTCGTTGCGCTGAACTATCGTTGTCACCCTGAGCTTGTCGAAGGGCCCTCGTCGCGCACCGTGCCTTGCGACTCACGTTGATCGCGAGGCACTATTGGTGACGGGGGCCCTTCGACAGGCTCAGGGTGACACCGATTAGACCGACTCCAGTTCTGCTGTGGCGTGTTCGCTTTGGGCGTCGAAGGCGGCGCGCTTGGATTTTGCCGCGGCATCGGCCAGCGTGGCCGACTGCGCGGACGAGGCGACCGAGGCGGCGCGGGCTCCGGCGAGCGCGTCGATGCCCTTCTTGACCGAGCCGAGGGCGCCGGAGAGGCGTGCGTCGAGATCGGTGAGGACCTGCGCGGCGTACGCGTCCGCACCTTCGCGCACGCGCAGCGCTTTCTGCTCGGCTTCACGCAGCACGAACTCCGCGGTCGCGCGCGCTCGCTGGACGATCTCGTTGTCGTCGAGCAATTGGGACTGGGCCTGCGACGCCTCGACGACGATCGCTTGCGCCTTCTCCTGCGCTTCGCGCACGAGCCGGTCGCCGTTCTTGGCGATCGTGCGGGCCCGGCCGACTTCTTCCGGCAGCGACGCGCGCAGTTTCTCGATCAGTTCCAGGATGCGCTCCTCGCTGACGATGCGGTAGCCTAGCGGCAACACCGTTCCTTGCTTGACAGACGCTTCGAGCTTGTCGATCACGCGATACACGGACATATTGTCTTGATCTCCTAGTGCTACGAGCTGACGTTCGGCGGGACGGGATGCGGGGGACGGTTGGCTTGCATGACGCGCAAGACGGCGGGCGGGACGAACGCGGCGACGTCGCCGCCAAGATTATAGACTTCCTTGACGAGCGTTGAGCTCACAAAGGACCAGCGCGGATCGCTCGGCAGAAAAACGGTGTCGACGGCGGAGAGCGAACGGTTCATCAGCGCGGTCGCCATCTCGCTCTCGAAATCGGAGACGACGCGCAGCCCTTTGACGATCACCGTGCCGTCGCGATGGCGCACGAAGTCGGCCAGCAGCCCGCGAAAATGATCGACTTGCACGTTGCCCAGATGGGCGACCGCCTCGCGAATCATCGCTTCGCGTTCGTCGAGCGTGAAGAGCGGTTCCCGCTTCTGCGGGTTCACAACCACGGCGACGAGCACGTGATCGAACAGCTGCGCGGCGCGTTCGATGACGTCGAGATGGCCGCGGGTGAGCGGATCGAACGAACCGGGATACACCGCCGAATGCGGAGTGCTCGGGTTGCCGTTCACGCCGCTTCCTCGCTTGGTCGCAGGAACGCGAGCGCCACCTCACCGTAGCGCTCCGCGCGCTCGAGGGGCATCGCGGGATCGGCCGGAGCCGCGTCGCGCGAGGAATGCTCGTAGACCACGGTCGTCGCCGGATCGATCGCGTGCCGCTCGCGCAGCGTCGCGAACGTCTTCGCCGGATACGGCTCGGCGTACGGCGGGTCCGCGAACACCAGGTCGTAACGGCCGTCGACCGTGCGCGCCGCGCGCTCGGCCGGGGCAGCGATCACGGCGACCTGCGCATCGACGCCGAGTTCGCGCGCGGCCGCGCGCAACGCGTCGGCGGTCGGCCGATGGCGCTCGACGAACGTGACGTGCGCCGCACCGCGGGAAAGCGACTCGAATCCAAGCGCACCGCTCCCGGCGAAGAGGTCGAGCACGCGGGCGTCGGCGATGCGTGGACCGAGGATCGAAAACAGCGCTTCCTTGACTTTGGAAGGCGTTGGTCGCACCGCGCGGCCCGAAGGAATCGGTACCCGCCGGCTGC
>JAQBPL010000262.1 GCA_028287545.1 Vulcanimicrobiota bacterium
ATGCCGAGCGGCGCACCGTGCAGCACGATCGTGAGGACCAAGCCGACGACGCTGCCGCTGAATTGGTACACGCTCATCCACGACGACGCGCGGCCGACGCGCTCGGGTTCGACGTAATCGCCGACAATCGCCTGATACGGACCGCCGGCGACGTTCATCCCTACCTGCAGTGCGAGCATCGCAACCCAGAGCCACGCGAGCGACGGCGCGACGGTCACGCCGATCACCGCGGGGACGGCGACGATCACGCCGGTACGATAGAACGCGAGGCGGTGACCGGTCCGCACCCGTTGCCGGTCGGAGAGGACGCCCGCCGCGACCTGAATTACCGCGGCCAGCGCTGCCCCTGCCGCGGCGATGAGGGCGTAGCGTGCGACCGCGCCGGTCGCGCTCAGCGCGGAGACGCGGTCCTGCAGCACGACGCCGAGCACTGACGTCCACACCACTTGAATGCCGAACCAGAACGCGCCGAGGCGAAAGGCTTGCGCTCCGCGCTGTCCGCTCATCACGCGCGAGTCGTCAGCGAGCACGCGTAGCGGTATTCCTCGAGCGTGTCGACGTCGTAACACAAACCCGGATCGCAATCGCGCAGTGCAGCTACCGGCAGTCCCAGCATACGCGTGCCGTACGCCTCAATGTCTGCGACCCCCAAACGTTTGCACGCGAAGCGCATGCAGAGCGACGGCCCGAGGAGTCGCGCGAGCGCGAAGAGGCTCTTGCGCGCGTCGAAGAAGCGCGTGGCGAGCGCGCGGGCGGGCGCGACCGCTTCGGGCGCGAACACGAACGCGCTGCCGTTCGCGATCCGCTCGCCGCGCAGCGCCACCTCGTGGGCCGCGGCGCCGGGAAACCGTTTCCGATACGCCTCGACGCTGCCGAGCGCCATCGCGAGCGCCGCCCCATCGCTGCGCTCGACCAGGTCGCGAACGCCGCTGCCGGTCGCGAACGGCAGATCGGACGTCAGGTACACGAACCGTTCGCCGGGCCACGCGTCGAGCGCGCGCAGCACGTTCGTCCCGCCGTCGACGGCGGCGTCGATGACCCGCACCTCACTGCCGCGCAGATGCTCGCGCACCGCGTCGCCGCCCACCACCGCGACGCCGTCGATTCCGGCCGCGGCGCACGCCTCGAGCGCGACGTCGAGGAGCGTGCCGGCGGCGTATGGGGCGAGCGCCTTCACCGGGGTTCCGATCGCCGAAGCGAACTCGCCGCCGACGATTCCGCCGGCCGTGATGACAGCACGCACCACGCGCGGCGTTCGCCTACAGCGCGAGGATCTCCGCGTCGGTCAGCGTGTCGAGTTTGCCGCGCAGCCCTCTGAGCGCGCCTCGCTGGTCCGCGTCGAGCGACGCATCGCGCAGCCGCGCGTCGAGCGCCGCCGCGTAGGCCGTCGCGAGCGCGCGCTCGCGGTCGACGGCGACGTCGGGTTTCACGCCGGCGCCTTCCCAGTTCGTCTTGGTGATCGGGTTCTGCGCGCGCATGTCGGGGACGAAGATCGAGAAGTGATCGTCGATGCGCCGCACGTCGCCGGGATTCGCGCCGCCGCCGGTGACGGCGCCGACCAGCGTTCCCCGCTTGAGCGCTTGGAGATCGTACGCGCATTCCTCGCCGCCCGAGAACGTCTCTGCGGACGTGAGAACGTAGAGGGGTGCCGTGATGCGCGGCCCGGGCACGTCTTGCGTGTAGGTCGACTCGGCGATCTTCGCGGCGCCGTCACCGCGCGCGACGAAGTCGTTGAGGTGGGTCTTCGGGGCGAGGAAATGGCTCAAGAACCGAGCGACCACTTTCGGGTCGCCACCGTGATTGCGCCGCAGGTCGAGGACGACCGCATCGGAGTACGCGACGGCGCTCGCCGCGCCGTCGAAGACGGTTGCCATCTCGCGAGCGGATCCGAGGAAGTAGCGCAGGTCGACGTACCCGATGTTTCCTGGCAAGTGCGCGAGGCGCCCGAGCCCGTACCCGACGGAGCGGTCGAAGCGCGCCTGCTCCGCCGCCTCCGCGGCGCTGGGGCCGTTGCCGGAGGCCTTCGCGGGCGGGTTGACTTCGGCCGAGTAGCGCAGCCGGACGTGTTTGTCGTGCAGGACGCCGCTCAGGTCGTCGGTGACCCGCTTCGCGAGCGCGTTCTCGCGTAGACCGTCATAGGCGCCGGCGACGGCGTTGCGGCGCAGCAGGTCGCCGGCCTCGTGCGCACGCGCCGGGTAGACGTAGGATGCCTCGAGCTTCTGGGCGGCCGCGGCCGCGACGGCGCGGGCCGGGTCGTCGGCAATCGCGAGAGAGGGGGCGCTCGACCCGAGGAATGCCAACCCGAGGGCCAAGGCGATCGAACGGTGCTTCATGGATGGAAGTATAGCGCGGTACAGGCTGCGCTTCACACTGATCTTAAAAGGATAGTAGCCGCTTTGCGGCGTTTAACGCGGCCATGGACTCCATCGACCGCGCAATCCTCGGGCGCCTTCGGAACGATGCGCGAATCAGCTTCCGCGACTTGGGCGAGGCGGTCGGCCTGAGTGCCAATGCGGCAGCCGAGCGCGTGCGCAGGCTGGTGAGCGGTGGGACCATCCGGCGCTTTCGGGCCGAGATCGATCCGAGTGCCGGCGGCGCGAGGCTCGCAGCGTTCATCGACTTGCGGCTCGCGATGGGCACCTCCGCGGGAACATTCGAAGCGGCGCTCCGTTCGATGTCCGACATCGTGTCGGCGTCGCTCACGACCGGGAGCTTCGACTTCACGTTGCGCGTCGCCGTCGTGGACGAGTCGGCGCTCGCCGCGCTGATCGAAAACCTGCGCGCGCACGGTGCCGCGGGGACGCACAGCCGGATCATCTTGCGCGAAACCGTGCTCGTCTAACGTCCGAGCGGAGGGACGTCACAGCGCGCGGACGTATCCTGGGCGGGATGCCCAGGCGAACCATCATGGTGATCGGCTCCGGCC
>JAQBPL010000268.1 GCA_028287545.1 Vulcanimicrobiota bacterium
CTGAAGAGGTCATACGATCCGAGCGGCGTCCACCACAGGGTACGGCCGTCGGGAGAGAGCGTGATGCCGTCGATGCCGACGCGCGCCCGCACGGCGCCCGCTTCGGTCGCGAGCTCGAATCCCGGCATGTCGGGAGCGCGCACGCTGGGATCGCCGCTCAAACGGCGCCACGACGTTCCGCTGTCGAGGTCGACCACGACGATGCCGTTGGGCCCGTTCGCCCCGGAGTCGCTGATGTAGGCGCGACCGGTTTTCCCCCGGTTGTAGTCGACGACCAGATCGTTCAGGTACGACGTGGTCAGGCAGACGCGATCGGGGAATCCGATCTCGCGCACGATCGTGTTGGTGTCGAGATCGATGACGATCAGTTTCGCCGAGCTCGGGTCGCAGGCGTCGAGCGACGTCGCGCCGGTGTCCAGCGCGAGGAGCCGATTTCCCGGCGCCGCCGCGATGCCGTGCACCGAGACGAAGTGATGGCGAGCGTCGGTCGGATCGAGCGCGTTGACGAACTCGTCGGGAAACGGGACCGCCTTCCCGTCGATGAGTTCGGCGAGCGTCGCCGGAGCGGGCGTGGGGTCGAGCCGGGGGAAGCTCAGGAAGATGCGGCCGGCGCGCGAAACCGCGATCCCCGCCGGCCAGTGATCGGAAAATTCGGCGACGATCTGTGGAACGATCGACACGCCGGTGGTCGAGCGTGCGTCCATTCTGGGTGGTTACCCCGAGAGGGGGACGCCGACGCGGCCCCGTACGCGGCCACCCCGTCATGTTCTGGGAGTTGGCCGGTGTACCGGCAGTCGCGGTCCGCCGCGGCACGCGGGTCGAATCGGTCCATCACGTTGCCGCCTGCGTCGCCGCCGCCGACGGTACGGTCGTGCTGAAGGTCGGGACGATCGAGACGCCGGTGTTCTTGCGATCTTCGGCCAAGCCGTTCATCGCGGCCGCCGCGGTTCGCGCGGGCGTCGCCGAACGGTTCGGCTTCGGCGAGCGCGAGCTGGCGGTGATGTCGGCATCCCACAACGGCGAGCCCGGCCACGTCGAGCTGGTCGCCTCGATGCTCAAGCGGATCGGTGCCGGTGCCGAGGATCTGCGTTGCGGCACGCAGGTGCCGTCGTACGAGCCGGCCGCCGCGGCGCTGGCCGCGCGCGGCGAGCAGCCGTCCGCGCTGCACCACAATTGCAGCGGCAAGCACGCCGGAATCTTGGCGCTCGCCCGCGTCCTGGACGCCCCGCTCGAAGGCTACCTCGAGCCCGAGCATCCGGCGCAGCGCGCGATCCTCGCGCTGTGCGAACGGGTCAGCGACGATACGTTCGGCGGCGACCGGCTAGCCGTCGACGGCTGCGGGATCCCGGTCTACGCTACCACGCTGCACAAGGCGGCCGTCTCGTTCGCCCGGTTCGCGACGCTCGAAGGGTTGGCCGACGACGACGCGACGGCGCTGGCGCGCATTTCGGCGGCGATGGCGAGCGAGCCGTGGTATGTCGCCGGAACCGGCCGCTTCGATACCGAGCTGATCCGTTCGAGCGGCGGCCGGATCGTGGGGAAGGCGGGCGCCGAAGCGGTCCACTGCGACGCGCTGCTCGACGCCGGGCTCGGCGTCGCCGTCAAGGTGATCGATGGCGGCCGGCGCGCGACGCCGCCCGCGACGATCGCCATCCTCGAAGCGCTGCGCGCCCTGGAGCCGCCGGCGCGCGAGGTGCTGCGCCCGTTCGCGCGGGTGGCGGTGAAGAACTCGGCCGGACGGGTCGTCGGCGACGTGGCCGCGCTCGACGGGTGGATCCCGCACGAGGCCGCCGGCAGCTAGCGTTCGGTGCCCTCGGCGTTCGCGAGGGCGCGCTCGAGGATCTCGCGCAACGCTTTTTGGTCGGCCGGAGTGAGCGCTGCGATCGCCGGGGGAGCCTGACGAAAGCGGATTTCGATCTTCTCGCGCAGGCGCCGTCCGGCGGCGGTCAAGCAGACCCGCTTGATGCGCCGGTCGTCTTCGTCGGCCTGGCGCTCCATGAGCCCGCGGCGCTCGAGCCGATCGACGAGCCCCGTAGCGTTCGACGCATCGCACGCCAACTCGCCGGCCAGCTCGCGCATCGTCATGCCGTCGCGCGGTAGGACGTACATCGCATGAGCGAGCTGCATCGTAAGATCGAGCTCGGCCATCGCGGCGTTCACATGTGATTTCTGCGAACGCATCAGGTCGAGCAGTGCCAGCCACGCATGGCCGCCGTTACTTGACATGTACCATCGTCGATGAGTATAACCGATTGACACTATGGCGACAAGCGCGGCGACTCCCGACATCGGGTCCTGGTTCGAACGGTACGCACCCTCCGTGCGGCACGTGGCGGTGCGCGTGACGGGTGACCTCGACGATGCGGACGACGCGCTGCAGGATGCGTTCCTCGCCGCGTGGCGTTCGCGCGCCCGGTTCGACCCCGCGCGCCGGCCGTTGCCGTGGCTCGTGACGATCGCGCGCCGCAAGGCGCTCACGATCGCCGCGGCTCGTTCTCGCAAAGCGGACCTCCTTATACGTCCAGAATTGGCTCCATCGGCAGAGGACGTCGCACTGGCGCGCGCGGCCGACGGCTGGGCCGTCGACGCCGTGCGTCGCGAGCCGGCGCTGGCGCTTCACGCGCTCGGCGGCCTCACCGCCGGCGCGGTCGGAAAACGCCTAGGAATTCCACTTCGCACCGCCGCCTCGCGCATCGCGCGCGGCAGGCGGCGTGTTGAATCGCTGCTTACGGCAACCACTCACTCGTCTTCGAGGTCGAACGTCTCGTGACGGAATTCTTTTTGCGGCGACCGATCTTCGCATCGGTCGCATCGCTCGTGATCCTGCTGCTCGGGCTGATCTCGATCCCGATTCTGCCGATCGCGCAGTATCCGAACATCGCGCCGCCTACGGTCACGGTGACCGCGGTCTACACCGGCGCGAGCGCCGAGGCCGTGGAGTCGTCGGTGACGACGCCGCTCGAACAGGCGATCAACGGCGTTCAGGGTCTGCGCTACATCAGCTCGCAGAGCGGCAGCGACGGGACCTCCCAAATTACGTGTACGTTCAACCTCGACCGCGGTCTCGATCAGGCGGCGAACGACGTGCAGAACGCGGTCAACCTCGCCCAGGGCAGGCTGCCCAACGAGGTCAAGCTGACCGGCGTCACCGTCGCCAAGAACTCCGGCACGTTCGTCA
>JAQBPL010000269.1 GCA_028287545.1 Vulcanimicrobiota bacterium
GAGCGGCAGCGCGCGTTCGCGCACCGCGTCCGCTGGCTGCGCGGCTTCGACTACAGCGGCCCCTACTTGCCGCAGATCACCAAGATGATCGACGAGTTCGGCGACCTCGGCGTCGTCGAAGGCCGCCCGAACCCGAACGCACACGACCCCGCCGACCCGTTCCCGCCAGTGATGTACGTCGAATCGAAACCGACCGTCCCCACCACCGAACCCGTACTCTTGAAAGCGCACGAAGACCGCGCAACGCTCCGCCCAAGCGACGAGTTCACCTTCGTCCGCTTCGGCGGCTTGGGCCGGCGATGAGCTGGCTCACGCGCATCGCGGCGGCTATCGCCGTTGTCGCGTTCGGCGGTTGCGGAGGCGGCGGCGGTGCGCCCAAGATCGTCACCGCGTTCATCTCGCCGCCGACCCCCGCGCCGGGCGCGGACCGGCTCGGGTACGCGTTGCTTTCCGGCTCGCGCAGTACACCGCTCGACGTCACGGCCTACTCGTCGTCGGGCTCGTCACTGTACTCGAAGCAGCCGTTCGGCGGCGGGTCGATTGCTTTCGACGCATCCGGCCTACTGTGGTTCGATCGCATCGGAGACTTGACCGCGTACCTCCCTGACGGGTCCGATGCGGTGCTGCCGTCGACGTACGGCATCGGCGCGCTGGCAACGTTCGATGCGCGCGGAAACCTCTACACTACGGGCGCCGATACCGTATCGGCCTATGCGATAGGGAGCGATCGGGTTCCGAGACTCATCCGTACGCTGCCGACGCCCCTCGAGCCGTGCTGGGTCGCGGCCGACGCGTCAGGACGCGTGTACGTCGCGACGTGTCTCGCCGGGCCGAGCGTCTTCCATCCAACGCTCGGGCCGGTCTCGATGTATCCGCCTGCCGCGAACGATCCAACCGTCACGAATACGACCGCGACGGGGCCGGTGGCGGTCGACGGATCGGGCAACGTCTACGCCGTCTACAACGGGGCCGTCGGCGTGTGGAACGCAGGCGCGTTCGGGGCGACGCCGCCCATCCGAACGTTACCGGCCGGCCCGGCGGGAACGATCATGTCGATTGCCATCGACCGTGCCGGAACCGCGTACGTCATCGTCCGCCCGACGCCGACGACGTTCACGACGCAGTCGACCCTGTACACGGTCGCCGCCGGTTCGTCGACGCCGGTCATACTACAAACGGGCTTCGTCGACCAAGTAGCAACGCCACCGAAATAGCCCCCTGTCACCCCGAGACGGCGCTGTCAGATTACGCCGTTGCGAGTGAGCGCAGGACGTACTGCAGGATGCCGCCGTGGCGGTAATAGTCCGCTTCGTCGGGGGTGTCGATGCGCAGGAGCGCGTCGAACGTTTTCACCGCGCCGTCGGCCGCAGTGGCGGTGACCTTGACGTTCATGCCCGGTTCGAGTTTCGCGGCGACGCCTTCGATCGCGAACGTCTCTTCGCCGGTGAGGCCGAGCGACTCGCGGGTGGCGCCTTGCGTATACTGAAGCGGCAGAATTCCCATGCCGATGAGGTTCGAGCGGTGGATGCGTTCGAATGACTCCGCGATCACGGCCTTGATGCCGAGCAGGTACGGACCTTTCGCCGCCCAGTCGCGCGACGAACCGCTGCCGTACTCCTTGCCGGCGAGGATCATCAGCGGCGTGCCGTCGGCGCGGTACTTCTCGGAGGCATCGAAGATCGACATCTGCTCGTTGGCCGGCAGATAGCGCGTCACGCCGCCTTCGACGCCCGGTACGAGCGCGTTGCGCAGCCGGATGTTGGCGAACGTGCCGCGCACCATCACCTCGTGGTTGCCGCGGCGCGCGCCGTACGAGTTGAAGTCGGCGTGCTGCACGCCTTTGGAGAGCAAATACTTCGCGGCGGGTGACGTCTTCGCGATGTTGCCGGCCGGCGAGATGTGGTCGGTCGTGACCGAGTCGCCGAGCACGGCGAGGACGCGCGCACCGCGAATGTCCTGCACCGCCGCCGGCTGCTTCGGCATCCCGTCGAAGTACGGCGGCCGTTTTACGTACTCGGACTTCTCGTCCCAGGCGTAGCGCTCGCCGGCGGGAACCTGCATCGACGACCAGCGCGCGTCGCCGGCGAACACGTCCGCATAGCGCGCGCGGAAGATCGCGTCGTTCACCGACGCCGCCATCGCCGCGTCGATCTCGGCGCTGGTGGGCCAGATGTCCTTGAGGTACACGTCTTCGCCGGTCGCGGTGCGGCCGAGCGGTTCGGTGGTGAGATCGACGTCCATGCGGCCCGCGAGCGCGTACGCGACGACGAGCGGCGGCGACGCCAGATAGTTCGCGCGCACTTGCGGGTGGATGCGGCCTTCGAAGTTCCGGTTGCCCGAGAGCACCGCGGCGACGATCATGTCGTGCTCGGCGACCGCATGCGCGACGTCTTCACCGAGCGGCCCCGAGTTGCCGATGCACGTCGTGCAGCCGTAGCCGACGAGGTTGAAGCCGAGCTTGTCGAGATACTGGGTGAGGCCCGCTTTGAGCAGGTAGTCGGTGACGACTTTCGAGCCCGGTGCGAGCGACGTCTT
>JAQBPL010000270.1 GCA_028287545.1 Vulcanimicrobiota bacterium
CGCTGAGTTCGACCTCACGTTCGAAGCCGTGCCCGCGCCCCCGAACGCAACCGTACCCGCCCTCGCGGCGTCGAGATAAGAGAGCCATGGAAACCATCGATCTGATCAATCCGCTGCCGCCGCGCAAGCCCGAGTGGCTCAAAGTGCAGCTGCCGCGCGGCGAAGCATACGAGAACGTCAAGGCGCACGTGAAGCGCCTCGAACTCAACACCGTGTGCCAAGAGGCGATGTGCCCGAACCTCGGCGAGTGCTGGGGCGCCGGCACCGCTACGATCATGATCCTCGGCGATACGTGCACGCGCGGCTGCCACTTCTGCAACGTGAAGACCGGATCGCCGAAGGGCGAGGTCGACTGGCTCGAACCCAAGCGCGTCGCCGAAGCCGTCGCCGAACTCGGCTGGAAGTATCTCGTGTTGACCGCGGTCGATCGCGACGATCTCGCCGACGGCGGCGCTGCGATCTTCGCCGGCACGGTGCGCATGATCCACAAGCGGGTTCCCGGCGCGAAGGTCGAGTGCCTGACCGGTGATTTCGCCGGCGACCTCGCCGCGCTCGACATCGTGCTCGACGCGCAGCCGGAAGTGCTCGCGCACAATCTGGAAACCGTCGAACGCCTGCAGCCGACCGTGCGCGACCGCCGCGCGAACTATCGCCAGTCGCTGGGCGTGCTGGAACACGCGAAGCGCTCGGGCAAGGTCACCTACACCAAGACCTCGCTCATGCTCGGCCTCGGCGAGACCGAAGCCGAGATCGAGCAGGCGATGGACGATGCGCGCGCGATCGGCGTCGACATTTTCACGATGGGTCAGTACCTGCAGCCGACGAAGCGCCACCTCACGGTGCAGGAGTTCGTGACGCCGGAGAAATTCGCGCGCCTGAAGGCGCTCGGCGACTCCAAAGGCTTCGTGCAAGTCGTCGCCAGCCCGCTCTCGCGCAGCTCGTACCACGCCGAGCAGGCGTTCACGTAACGGACAGGACGAGGAAATACGATTCGTGTCTGATCGAACGGTGACGGACGAGCAGATCCTCGGCGGGTTCGCGAACCTGAATCAAGTGATAGCCACGGGCTTCGACGCGATGCGAGCGGAGATGCACGCAATGCGGCTCGAGCTGCGCAACGAATTTCACAACCAGCTCACCAGCCAGATCGGCGGACTCGAGCACCGGATGATGCGGCGCTTCGACCGCATCGAAGAGCGCCTCGACGACCACGAACGCCGCATCGGCGCGCTCGAAGCGCGGAGCTGACCGCGACGGAACACCCCGACGGCCTGCCGCTCCCGCGGCGCCGGATCGCGTTTCTGGCGATTGCGCTCGGGATCATCATGGCGACGCTCGACTCGTCGATCGCGAACGTGGCGCTGCCGACGATCGCGCGCGAACTGCACGCCTCGCCGGCCGAATCGATCTGGGTCGTCAACGGGTTCCAGCTCGCGGTGACGGCGTCGCTGCTGGCGTGCGCGTCCCTCGGCGACCTGCTCGGCGGCGCGCGCGTATACCGCATCGGAACGATCGTCTTCATCGCCGGTTCGCTCGCGTGCGCGCTCTCGCGTTCGCTGCCGCTGCTGATCGCCGCACGGGCGCTGCAGGGCGTCGGCGCCGCAGCGATCATGGCGATCTCGCCTGCGCTCGTGCGCGAGATCTTTCCGCGCGCGATGTTGGGTCGAGCCGTCGGCTTGAACGCGCTCGTCGTCGGCGCCGGATCGGCCGCGGGACCGACGCTCGGCGGCCTGCTGCTCGCCTTTTTGAGCTGGCCGTGGCTCTTCGCGATCAACGTTCCGCTCGGGATCGCGAACGTTCTGCTCAACGGCGCGTTGCCGCAGGACGACCGCGGCGACGTGCGATTGCTGGACCTTCCCAGCGTCGCGACGAGCGCGCTCGGATTCGCCTTGACGATCTGGGGCCTGGACGGCTTCGCGCGCTCCGAGCCGCCATGGTCGATCGCCGTTCGGCTGGCCGTCGGCGTTGCGGCGATGGCCTACTTCGTCGCGCGCCAGCGAACGCTCGAACGGCCGATGATCGCGCTCGATCTATTCCACATCCCGCGCTTCGCGTTCGCGGGCGCGACGTCGGTCGCCAGCTTCACGGCGCAGGGTCTGGCGTACGTCTCCCTGCCGTTCTATTTTCAGGAAAGCCTCGGGTATACGCCGCTCGCGTCGGGCTTGCTGCTGACGTCGTGGCCGCTCGGCATCGTGTTCGCCGCACCGCTTGCGGGACGGCTCTCCGACCGGGTGTCGCCGGGTGCGCTCGCCACCGGCGGCCTCGCCGTCCTCACCATCGGTCTGGCGCTGTACGCGTCGCTCGGAGCGCACCCCTCGATGGTGGCGATCGTCACGCACGGCCTGATCTGCGGGATCGGATACGGCTTCTTCCAATCGCCCAACAATCGCGAACTGATCGGGAGCGCGCCGCGCGAGAAGAGCGCCAGTGCCGGCGGCCTGCTCGCGGCGTTCCGGCTCAGCGGTCAAACGGTGGGAGCGGCGCTGGTCGCGATCGTCTTCGGCGCGTACGGCGCCACGCTCGGCGGCAACGCCGCGCACGACGCCCTCGTCCGCGCGACGCCCGCGGCATTGTGGCTGGCCTGTACCTTCGGCGGCGTCGCGACGATCGCGAGCGCGCTGCGACTGCGGGCAGCCCCGACCGGGTAGGATAGCCGACGATGCAGATAACGGCCGACGAACTCCGAGCCCTAGGCGACTCCGGCGCGACGATCCTCAATGTCGGCCAGCACCAAGGTCGCCGCGAGATCCGCGGAGCGATCCGCTACCGCCCGCACGACCTGCTGACGCCGGATCACCTCGCGCTGCCGCTGGCCCAGGACCGTCCCGTCGTGCTCTACGACGAAAAGGGCGACGGCGACCTCACCGGCCGGATCGCCGAGAATCTTCGCGCCAGCGGATTCAGAGACGTCCGCATCCTCGACGGCGGCTTCGCCGCCTGGGAGGCGGCAGGCGGCCCGACTCAAGAGCCCTCGTTCGAGCAAGTCGTGCCGCCCACGCATCCCTCCGAGGTCCAGACGCTGGACCGCCGGATCTAGCAGCCTGCTAGCCGAGGACCCTCAGGCCGCCGGCTGGCCCGCGGGCTTGCGCCGGGCCGCGAGGTTCAGCAGCCCGCCGAGGACGCCGAGTCCGACGAACACCCAGTCCAGCGCGGGCGTCCACACGGCACTCCAGCCGAACGCGGCATCGAGGCTGTACGCCCCGTAGCCGACGAAGGCAAACATGAAGGCCAGCGCCGCGAACAGGAGCGGATGCTCGATGCCGTTGTTGGCGACGAAGAAGCCGTTCGGGAGATGGACCGCCAGCATCGCTACGACCATCACGGAGATCATCAGCATCGGCCCGATCGGACCGCCCAGCCCGAGGACGACCAAGAGGCCGCCGAGCACCTCCGCCGTGCCGGAGGCGCCGGCGAACAACTTGCCCGGCCGGAACCCGATCGACTCGAAGAACCCGCCGGTCCCGGCGAGCCCGTAGCCGCCGAACCAGCCGAAGAGTTTCTGCGCCCCGTGCGCGGCAAAGCCGAGCCCGACGACGAGGCGAACGATGAGGAGTGGAAGCGCAATGTCCATGTTCTTGCTTTCGTACCGTTACTTACGAAGTGTAGGTGTGGACCAATCCTAGCACTCGTGTTAAACTTACGTCAAGTAGCCTACCGAGATAAACTATGCATCTCCGAGAAACGCCGGTCCAGCCCACCGAACATACCGACGGGCTGTCTCCCTTCTGTCCGCGCTTCCAATACGCGATCGAGCTCGTCGGCCGCCGCTGGGTCGGCGCCGTCCTCCGCGTCCTGGTAACCGGCCCAGCCCGCTTCAACGAACTTCTCGCCGCCATCCCCGGCCTCTCCGACCGCCTCCTTACCGAACGCCTCCGCGAACTCGAACGCGAAGGCATAGTCACCCGCACGGTCGCCCCCTGCCGCCCCATCCGCGTAACCTACGAGCTCACCGAATGCGGCCGCAGCCTAGAGTCGATCGTCGAGGCCATCGGCACATGGTCCGAATCCTGGGTAGCACTCCCCGACGAACTCGCGCCCCCGCCGCACCCCTCGACAAGCTCAGCGTAACAAAAGGCCGCCCGCGCGATCACGAGCCCATGTCATTGCGAGCCCGTCAAACAACCCCCGCGTCGCACCGAGCGCGACCCCGAACCAGACCGCCAAGACAAGGGGTCAGCCTTCGACTACGCTCAGGCTGACAACGAGGGCCCCTCGACAAGCTCGGGGTGACAGCGCCCGCCCGCCCCCACCGCCGGGGCCCCACCGCACCCGTTCGCCCGCCCCCACCGCCGGGCAGGGAGCGCGGCGACCGAACCCGGACGCTCCATGCAAACCCACCGCCGTACGACGCCCGACCATGTCGCGGGGAGCGATACACCACCAGCGGCGGGGCCTTTTTCGCGAGCGGAGCGCAGGATGCGCGGGAGCGAGCGGAAACGGAGCGGCCCTCGCACACGAAGTGCGAGGGCCGCGTCCCCGACGTGGTGGTGTATCGCTCCCCGCGACTACGACACCGTCACAACGCGCTACGCGTACACACCGCGAAGTTTGAGCGACCGCACAACGCGATCGATCGCCACCATATACGAAGCCGTCCGATACGTAACCCCGCGAGCCGCAGCCAACTCGCGCACGATCCCAAAGTTCTCCAACAAGTTGTCCTTCAGCCGCTCGTTGACTTCTTTCTCTTTCCAAAAGAAGCCCTGACGATCCTGAACCCATTCGAAATACGACACCGTCACCCCACCCGCATTCGCAACGATGTCCGGAATCACCGCGATCCCGCTCTTGGCGAAGATATGATCGGCTTCCGGAGTAGTCGGCCCATTCGCACCCTCGACGATCAGCTTCGTCTTGATGCGCGCCGCGTTGTCGACCGTCAGCACTTTCTCGAGCGCCGCGGGAACGAGCACGTCGCACGGCACTTCCAGCATCGCCTGATTCGACATCTTGTCGCCGCCGCGATATCCGTCCAGCGAGTGATGCTCCTGCGCGTACGCTATCGCACCGCTCACGTCGAGGCCGTTCTCGTTGACGTACGCGCCGGTGACGTCGGAGATGCCGATCACCTTGCAGCCTGCGTCGGCGAACATCTGCGCGGCGACCGATCCGACGTTGCCGAAGCCTTGCACGACGACCTTCGCATCTTTCGGATCGATTCCCAGACGCGCCATCTCGTCGAGCGCGACGATCGAAACGCCGCGGCCGGTCGCTTCGACGCGACCGCGCGAACCGCCGATCTCCAGCGGCTTTCCGGTCACGACGCCGGGCACGTTCATGCGATGATGCATCGAGTACGTGTCCATGATCCACGCCATGTGCTGCGGCGTCGTGTTGACGTCGGGCGCGGGGACGTCTTTGTCGGGGCCGATCACCTCGACCAGCTCGGCGGCGTACCGCCGCGTGATGCGCTCGATCTCCGACATCGAGAGCGTGCGCGGGTCGCACGTCACGCCGCCTTTGCCGCCGCCGAACGGCAGGTCGACGACGGCGCATTTCCACGTCATCCAGAACGCGAGGGCCGTCACTTCGTCAAGCGTCACGCCGGGGTGAAAGCGGATCCCGCCCTTGGCCGGGCCGCGCGCGAAGTTGTACTGGACGCGGTAGCCCGTGTAGACCTCCAGCTGACCGTTGTCGCGCTGGAACGGGATCGAAAAGATGATCTGGCGGGACGGGTGCGTGAGGATCGCCCGCATCCCCGGGTCGAGGTTGAGGAGGGCGGCCGCTTCGTTGAAGTACGCAATCGCGTCACCGAAAACGCTGACATCGCGAACCGCGGTCGCCGCTCGTACGGCTGTGGACATCGAGAAAAGGCCTCCTAGCCGTCCGGTTCCTTTAGGACATTGGGAACATTCCCCTGGCTGAGCGTGCTCCAAATGGCGAACGCAGGGACGGCTCGCTTCGTTCGGAGAAGCGAGCGTCATGCAGCTGCTACTCGCGACTTCGAGCGACCCCACCGCCGGCGCCTACGCGGCGATAGCCGCGATGAGCGGGGTCTTCCTGCTTTGCGGCTTGGCGATCACCGTCTTCATGATCTGGATCTATTACCTGATCTTCAAGAAAACCGGGATGAACCCGTGGCTCTCCCTGCTGATGCTCGTCCCGGTCGCGGGCTTCGTCGTGCCGCTGATCCTCGCGTTCGCCGAGTGGCCGATCGAGCGCGAGAACCGGGCACTGCGCGCGCAGCTCGGCATGCCCGCCGCCGGCGCGCCGCCGGGCGCGACGATCGTTCAGGCCTAGCGCCTACACGTTGAAGCGGAAGTCGACCACGTCGCCTTCCTGCATCACGTAGTCCTTGCCCTCGGAGCGCAGTTTGCCGGCGGAACGAATCGCGTCCATCGTTTTGAGCGCGACGTAGTCTTCGAACGAGACGATCTCGGCGCGGATGAACCCGCGCTCGATGTCGGAGTGGATCTTTCCGGCGGCTTGCGGCGCTTTCGTTCCCTTGTCGATCGTCCACGCGCGCGTTTCTTTCGGCCCGGTGGTCAAGAACGTCATCAACCCGAGCAGATCGTAGGCCTGCACGATCAGCCGGTCGAGACCGCCGCTCGTGATCCCGTAATCCGCGCGGAACATCGTCACGTCATCGTCGCTCATCCCGGCGAACTCGGATTCGATCTTTCCGTTGAACGCGATCGCGCGGCTGTTCTCGGCCTTCGCGTGCGCGAACACGGCCTGCGCCATCGGGCCGGGCACGGCGATTTGCGACTCGTCGACGTTCGCGACGTAGAGCACCGGCTTGGCGGTGATCAAGAACGCTTCGCGGGCGGTCTGCGCTTCGAGCGAATCGGCGGGGAACCGGCGCGCCGGCTCTCCGGCTTCCAAGCCGGCGATCAAGCGTTCGAGTGCGGCCAGGCGGGGCGCTTCCTTCGGGTTGGCGCGCGCTTCCCGCTGCAGCTTGTCGCGCCGGCGTTCCAGCGAGGCGAGGTCGGCGAGCGCCATCTCGATGTTGATGATCTCGATGTCGCGCAGCGGGTCCGGCATCCCCTCGACGTGCGACACGTTGGGGTCCTCGAAGCAGCGCACGACCATGGCAATCGCATCCGTCTCGCGAATGTGCGAGAGGAAGGCGTTGCCGAGCCCCTGACCGCTCGACGCGCCGCGGACTAGACCGGCGATGTCGACGAACCGCATTCCGGCCGGGACGATCTTCTCCGATGCGCTCAGGCCGGCCAGCACGTCGAGGCGCCGGTCGGGAACCGGCACCTCACCGACGTTCGGCTCGATGGTCGCGAACGGGTAGTTGGCCGCGAGCGCCTGCGCGGAACGGGTGAGCGCGTTGAAGATGGTCGACTTGCCCACGTTGGGAAGCCCGACGATGCCGCATGACAGTGCCACGGAGGCGCTTCGTACGCGCTCCCACCGGATTCGCCTTTTTGCGGCTTCCGTATTCGCTGATTGTGCAAAGCCGGAGGAGTTGGTTCACACGCCCCCGGAGTATCGGTCGATGCGGCAGATGAAGGTCGACAAGCTCGGGATCGATCTACTCACGCACGATCCGGTCGTCATCCTG
>JAQBPL010000298.1 GCA_028287545.1 Vulcanimicrobiota bacterium
CGATCTCGACCTCAAAGAACTGATCCAGATCGCGATCTCCGTCGTACCCTAGCGTCCCGCTCCGCGCGCTTGCCGCCGGCGGCGATCCGCGTGAGGGATGGGCATGGCGCTCACCCTCTCTTCCCTCTCCGGCGCGGCGGCCGCGGTGCGCGGCGCGCGCGACGTGCGTTTCGGCGCGCTCGTGCTGTATCCGGGCCCGATGAGCGACGCGCTCGTCGAGGCGGCCCACCGCGGCGCTCGGGTCGACGTCACGCTGCAGCGAAATCCCTATCGCGGCGGAGCCGCGGAACGTCTCGCGAACCGGCGCGCGGCGCAGGCGCTGCGCGCCGCGGGCGCAACGGTGACGCTGCGCGATCGCGAACGCCAACCGTTTCACCTCAAAGCCGCGGTCTGCGACGGCGTCGCGTACTTGTGCGATCGCAACTGGCCCGCCGACGGTCGTGAGCTGGTCGTCGCCGACGACGACGGCGCGGACGTCGCGCTCGTTCTGGGCACGCTGCGCGACGCCGCGGGCGGCTCGCGCGGCGCCTTCGCGACGCGCAAGGCCGACGCGCTGCGCGCCGAAGCGGAACTTATCCGCAGCGCCGGCGACGCGCCGGTGACGGTCGAGACCGAGTCGTTCGGCGGCGGAGCGATCAGCGCGGCGCTGCGCGAGCACGCGACCCGCGGCGCGCCGACGACCTTGATCGTGTCACGCCGCGAGGCCGCGCACGACCAGCGCGAACGCACGCTGCTCGCGCACCTGCGCGCCGCGGGCGTCGACGTCCGCGAGGGCGGCGCGAACGAAAAGCTCGCATTGTGCGGCGATACGGCGTGGATCGGCTCCGCGAACGCGACGTTCGCCGGCGGGCGTGAAGCCGATCAGGTCGAGTGGGGCGCGGTTACCACAGACGCGGCGCTGGTCGGCGCCGTTCGAGCGGCACTCAGGCGGGACGCTGCGCCGGGCGGCGGTGCTTCTGCAGTTCCGCCTGGAACCGAGCACGCTGGTCGGGGCTGAGAATCGCCTCGATCTGGGCGCGCAGTTTCTCCCGGTTCGCGCGGAGCGTCTGTTCGGCGGGCTGGTTCGCCGCCCGCGTCTGCGCGGTGGCATCCTCGATCTGCCGGCGCTGCGCCGGGCTCAAGTCGAGCGTGCTCAGCGCGCGCATAAACGGACTGCCGTGCTGATGACGGTGCGGCGCGGGCGAGCCGGTGACCGGCGGCGGGGCCTGCTGCGCGAAGGCCGCGACCGGGGCGGCGAGCGCCGCGATCAGCGCGGCGCTCGAAAGGAGTCGGGATGTGGAAAGCATCGTATCCAGGATACGCGCGGCGCGCCGCGACCGTCGTGAGAGCGGTGTTAGACCTCGCGCGCCGGCGTTTAGAGAACCTTCTTGATCGCCTTCACGATGTCGGCCTCGGAGGACTCACCGCTCGCCGTCCAGGTGACCTTCTTGTTCTTGTCGATGAGGATGAGGCTCGGGAAGCCGCCTTGGATGTACTGGCCGGCGACCTTGAGTTCCGGATCGAACGCGATCGGATACCGCACGTTGTACTGCGCGCCGAAGGTGTTGACGTCGGCCTGCGATTCCGGCGAGTTACCGTCCATTCCCTGAGCGCTGCCGCTCACCGCGACGAGCGCGACCTTCCCGGCGTACTTCGCGGCGAGATCGTTCAGGACGACCGTCTCGCGCTGACAGTGCGGGCACCACGTCGCGAACACTTCGAGCAGCACCGGCGTCGAAACGCCGGCAAGGTCGAACGGGCCCGCGTTGGTCGGCACGCTGAACTCCGGCGCCGTGTCGCCGACTTTGAGCGTCGAGGTGATCGGCGCGTTCGACGCCGAGTTCGGAACGGCACTGCGGTTGAGGAGGCCGATCGCGACGATCACGCCGACGACCAGCAAGGTACCGATCGCGTAGATCGCGATGCGGCCGCGATTGGGAGCGGGGGATTTCGAGACGGCGCTCATGGTGCGTTTCCGATTCTGCGGTCGACTGCTAAGGCACCTGGCGGGCGCAGCGCAACGATCACGGCGAGGAGGACGAAGACCGCGTCGCGCGCGACCTCGGCCCAGGTGGTGACGGTCATATCGCTCGGGCCGAAACAGCCGCACGACACGGTCATCCCGCGGACGACGGCCGACGCGACGGCCAGATCGAAAACCGCGAACAGCGCGACGGCGAACCAGGCGGCGGTGCGGGTGAACAGCCCGACGACGAGATATCCGCCGAGCAGGATTTCGAGGTACGGGAGGGCGAGCGCGAGCGGCGCGACCAGCGGTTGCGGCAACAGCCGAAATCCGGCGATCTGCGCGGCGAACACGTCGGCGTGTCCGACCTTCGCCGCGCCCGCGAACAAGAAGATCGCGCCGAGCGCGATGCGCAGAACGAGCACGACCCAGTTCATCGCGACGAGCCGCCCACCAGTGCCGCCGCTTCGACTTCGCGCACCAGCGCGCGCTGCGCCGGCGGGATCGCGTGCAGGTCGGTCCGCTCGATCTCGGCGTTCTCTTCGTATCCGAGGATCGTCTCGGCGACGCAGCCGGCGAGGGTCGCTGGATCGTAGCCGCCTTCGAGCACGAACAGCGCGCGACCGTCGCAATAGCCCTCCGCGATCTCGCGGACCAGCCGGCCCATCTGCCGGGCGAACGACGGGTCGACGCCGAGATCGCCGACCGGATCGCCCGCGACGACGTCGTAGCCGGCGCTCACGACGATCAGCCGTGGCCGAACCCGCTCTGCGAGTGCGCGCATCGCGCGCGTGTGAATCCCCAAAAAGCCTTCGGTCGGGATGCCGCGCGCGTCGATCGGCACGTTGACGAGCGCACCGCCGGAGACGACCCGATTGTCGCGCGGATCTCCGGTGCCCGGATACGCCGGATCGGCATGCGTGCCGAAATACGAAACGCCGCCGCCCATCGCGGCCTGCGTGCCGTTGCCCTGATGGTAGTCGAAGTCTACGACGAGCACGCGGCCGCCCGACTCCTGCGCGTACGTGCGCGCGGCGATGGCCGCATTGTTGAAGATGCAGAACCCCATCCCGCGCGCCGGCTCGGCGTGATGTCCGGGCGGCCGCACCAGCGCGAAGGTTCCGCGCCGTCCGTCGACCGCGGCTTCGAGCGCGACGAGCGTCGCGCCGGCGCCGCGCGCGGCGGCTTCGTACGAACCGGCGTCGACGATAGTGTCGCCGTCGCCGCCGAGATACGTCGCTTCGTTTTGTGCCAGCGCGTCGCACGTGCGCCGGACGAACTCGATGTACGCCGCCGGATGGACGCGCGCCAGTTCGTCCGGGCGCGCTACGCGCGCGTCGACCCGTTCGCCGAACATGCCCCGCCGCGCGAGTTCCGCCGCGGCGACGCGCACCCGGTCGGGACGGTCGATGTGCGCGACCCCCGCCAGATGCCGGGTCAGGCCCTCGTCGTACGCGACCAGCACGGCGTGAAGACTAGGCTTTCTTGACCGGCGCCTTCTTGGGCGCGGGTTTCTGCTGACGGTCGATCGCGTCGATCAGCGACTTGATTTGATTCGCCGCCTGCGACTTCGGCGGAACGTAGGACAGCAGCTTTTGGTACGCCGCCTTCGCCTTGTCGGGCTGCTTCGCGCCCTGGTAGCATTGCCCCAGGCCGTACAGAATCGCCGGGTTCTGGCGCGAGAGATCCGGTGCGCCCTTGTCGAGCGCGTCGTAGACCTGCGAACATTCGGTGTAGTTGCGGACCTGCAGATCGGCCTGGCCCAGGCCCAGCAGCGCGTCGGGCGTGTGCTGCAGGTTGTAGCTGGCCTTGTACTCGTCGCGCGCTTTGTCGAACTGCTTGTTCGCGGAGTACGACGCACCGAGCAGCAAGTGCGCGCGCGGATCGTTCTGCGCGATCTCGGTCACGCGTTTGAACTGTTCGATCGCCTTGGGGATCTGGTTTTGGCCCGCATAGAGCTGGCCCAGCCGCGCGAGCGCGTCGACTTGATCGCGGTTCGAGCCCGCACCCGCGATGAACTCGCGCTCCGCGCCGGCTTTATCGCTCTTGGCCAAGAGATACTCGCCGTACGCCGTGTGCCCGCTCATCACGTTGGGGAACTGCGTGATCGCGCGCTGGTATGCGGCGGTGGCCTCGGTGTCCATCTTTTCGTTCGCGTAGAGGATCGCTTCTTGATCGATCACCGCGACTTTGTCGGTGGGATCGACCTGAAGCGTGAAAATCTGCTCGTACGTGGCCATGGCGTCTTTGACGTTGTGCTGCGAAGCCGCGACGCGCGCCTTGCCGACGAGCGCCTCGACGTTGGTCGGATCGATCGCGACCGCGCGATCGAAGAGCTGCGCGGCGAGCGCGACCGCGTTCTGGCTCGAGTACGTCTGCGCTTCCATCAGCACCGGACGCGGATCCTTGGGATCGATCTTCGCGGCGCCTTCGAACTGCTGGCGCGCCTGGTCGAACTTCCCTTCGCTCGCGAGCACCTGACCGTACGCCATGTACGCGTTCTTGTCGTCTTTGTTGAACGTGAGCGCGCGCTTCGCGATCCGCTCGGCGTCGGCGGGCCGGTTCGACTGCAGGTACACGTTGGTGAGCGTGCCGAGCACGCCCGGGTTGGTGGGCTCGAGATTCGCCGCCTGCTCGAGCGAGGCGAGCGATTCTTTTTGGTGACCGAGCCCGCCCTGGGCGAGACCGTCGAAGTAGTAGACCTGCGCCGTCTTCGTCCCGGCCGTCAGCAGCTTCTGGGTCAGCCCGACCGCGAGATCGGGCCGATTGATCTGCAGATAGTCCGCGGCGAGTTCGGTCATCGCGACCTTGTCGTTCGGATCGGTCTTGAGCTTGGCTTCGAGCCGCGGAACGGCCTTATCGAGCGGTTCCGGAGTCGCGGTCGGCGAGGGGGCCGGCGAGGGCGACGTGGCTGCCGCCGGCGCTTTCGGGCCCTTCGGGGCGGCTGCGCCCGGAAGCATTCCGACCACCGCAACCAATGCGACGGCCGAGAGGGCGAGCGTAGGGACGAGACGGAGTTGCATCAAGCGTGAGCGGCTTTCGCGTCGCGGACGAGGTTCGTCAAAGCCGGAACGATGGCGAACGCGTCTCCCACGACGAGGAGATCGGCGAAATCGGCGATTGGAGCGCCCGGGTCTTTGTTGATCGCGACGATCGTCTCAGACGTGCGCATGCCGACCTTGTGTTGGATCGCGCCGGAGATTCCGACCGCGATATAGAGGGGAGGGCTGACGGTCTTACCCGTTTGCCCGACTTGGTGACCGTGGGAGACCCAGCCGGCGTCGACCGCCGCCCGTGAGGCGCCCACCGCGCCGCCGAACGCTTCGGCGAGGTCGTGGAGGATCGTGGTGAACGGTTCCGGACCGCCCATGCCGCGACCACCGCTGATGACTACCGACGCCTCTTCGACGCCCAGTTCCGCAGCGGCTTCTTCGACCTCGTCTTCCACGGTAATCGGGGAGGCCTTGCCGTTTGATGCAATTTGAACGATCTCACCGGCCCCGGAAGTTTCCTTGGCCGTAAAAACGTTGGGCCGGATCGCCGCGACGCCGAACTCGCCCTCGAAGGCGCACGTCGTGATGACCAACCCGCCCAGCTTGGGCATGATCGCGGCGACGGCACCTTCCGTCGTGAAGTCGACCACGTCGGCGTTGACGCCGCAGTCGATGCGCGCCGCGAGGCGCGAGCCGATGTCGCGGCCGAGCATCGTGTTGCCGACTAGGACGAGCGCGTTCCCGGCGCCCTTGGCGACCGATTCGAGCGCGTCGACCGCACCATCGAGGAAGCGATCCTCTTCTGAGACGTGGATCTGGTCGACGGGGTATTTCTTGAGCGTGTCGGCGGCGCTTGCGGCACCCGGGCCGACGATCACGGCGTGCACTTTGCCGCCAAGTTTGTCGGCGAGCGCGCGCGCCTGCGTGGCCGCCTCGAGCGACACCCGGCGCACCGCGCCGTGCTTGTGCTCGACGAAAGCAATGACGTTCTGAATCGCCATTACAGGAACTTTCTCTCTTTCAAAAAGTCGACGATCTGCTTTGCGCCGTCGTCGCCGTCGGCGGCGGTCACGACGCGGCCTTTGCCGCGCACGGGCGGGGTCGCGAGATCGATCAGCTTCGCCTTCGCGCCGTCCGTGCCGACCGCAACGGTCAGCGCGAGGTCGGCGGCGGCGAGCTGTTTGATCTCCTTTTTCTTGGCGCCCATGATGCCTTTGAGCGACGGATAGCGCGGCTCGTTGGCCGACTTCGTCACGCTCACCAGCGCCGGCAGCGGCGCCGAGATCGTCATGTAGCCGTTATCGGTTTCGCGCTGCACGCGCACCCGGCCGTCAGCGACCTCGAGCGTGCGCGCGTACGTGAGCCCCGGAATGCCGAGTTTCTCCGCGAGCATCCCCGGCAGGTCGCCGCTGATCGCGTCGGTCGATTGCGTCCCCGTGACGACGAGATCCGCGTTTTGAAGTTTGATCGCCGCGGCCAGCGCGACGGAGGTCCCCCACAGATCGCATCCGGCGAGCGTATCGTCGGAGATCATCACCGCGTCGTCGGCGCCCATCGCGAGCGCTTTGCGAACGATCTCTTTTCCGCTGGCGGGGGTCATCGAAACGATGGTCACCGTGGAACCATCGTTCAGCTTCTCTTTCAGCTGCAGGGCCGCTTCGATCGCGTATTCGTCAAACGGGTTGAGGACCGTTTCGACGCCGGTACGGACGAGGCGCTTCGTCGCCGGATCGATACGCTTGTCGGCGTTCGTATCGGGGACGAGCTTGACGGTAACGAGGATCTTCAGCGCGCAAACCTCCG
>JAQBPL010000336.1 GCA_028287545.1 Vulcanimicrobiota bacterium
CTTCGATGCAGGCTTCGACGACGCGCGCCACCTCGAGGATCGGCAGCCGGCGTTCGCGCGCGATGCGCAGCAGATCGTCGTATTCGGCACGTACCCGCGCGTGACCGCCGGTGCCTGCCCGCTTCACTCGCACCGCGCCGTACGGCGTCTCCACGCTGCCGGTTTCGCGCGGCATCACGCTGCGCCGTTCCGTTCGCACGCGCACGCCGATCGTGGTCGTCTCCTCGAGCATCGCGCGCGCGACGGCGCCCTCGTCGCTCGGCGACGCGAGCGCGGAGAGGGTGATCGCCGGCCGGCCTTTCTTCATCACGATCGGGGTGAGCCACACGTCGCGCGCCCCGGCGGCAAACAGCCGCTCCATCGCCAGCTCGTAGTGCTGCGGCGACATGTCGTCGATGTTCGCCTCCAGCACGACCACCTCGTCGGTGGCCGGCACGTCCGCCGCGGCTGCGTCGAGCGCCGCGCCGATCGTGATTCGCGTAACGTTCGGGATCGTGAAGTCGCTCGTCCCCGCGCCGTAGCCGATGCGCTCCGCGACGAGGTCGGGGCGCGGTCCCGGTGCTGCGAGCGTGGTGAGGATCGCCGCCGCCGTCGTCGTGACGAGTTCGCCGTCGACGTCGACCGCGCGGGTCGGCCACCCGCGCAGCAGTTCGGCCGTTGCGGGCGGCGGGTTCGGATACGCGCCGTGCTGCATACGGATCGAACCGTGCCCGATCGGAAACGGCGAGCAGCGCAGCTCGTCGATCGCCAGCAGGTCGAGCGCGACGCACGTCGCTGCGACGTCGAGGATCGCGTCGAGTTGGCCGACTTCGTGGAAGTGAATCGACTCCGCCGTCGTGCCGTGGACGCGCGCTTCGGCGGCGGCGAGCCGCCGGTAGACGGCGACGGCGCGTTCGCGCTGCCGCGCGGTCAAGCCGCTGCGTTCGACGATCGCGACGACGTCGGCGAGCGTGCGCGTCGCGCCTTCGTGACGACGGTCGCCGCCCGCATCGTCGTGGTGATGGTGCCCGACCGCGTCGCCGTCTTCGCCGGGAACGACGAGATTGGCGTACGTGGCGGCGATGCCGCGCCGCACGACCCGCTGCGGTGCGAGCGTCCAGCCGTCGGGAACGATGCTGCGCAGCGCCGTCTCGATCGCGGCGCGGTCCGCTCCCGCGTCGAGGAATGCGGCGAGCAGCATGTCGCCGGCGGCGCCGCCGATCATCTCGACGTAGGCGACCCTCACGAGCCGGCGATCTTGTGCGCGAGCGCCGCGGCGCCGAACCCGTTGTCGATGTTGACCACGGCGACGCCGGGCGCGCACGCGTTCAGCATCCCGAGCAGCGCGGCCAGACCTTCGAATGCGGCGCCGTAGCCCACGCTGGTCGGAACGGCGATCACGGGCGCGCGAACCAGTCCGGCGACGACGCTCGGCAGCGCGCCTTCCATCCCCGCGACCACGATCACCACGCGGCACGCCGCGATGTCGTCGAGCGCGTCGAAGAGGCGGTGGATGCCGGCGACCCCGACGTCGGTCGCGCGCACCGCGTCGTGTCCTAGCGCGTCGAGCGTGAACGCGGCCTCCTCGGCGACCGGCAGATCCGACGTCCCCGCGCACACGACCGCGACGCGGTGTGCGCTGCGCGGCAACGCGCCGCGGCGCAGCGCACCCGAGAGCGGCTCGAGAACCGCGTCGGGATACGCGCTCGCGAGCGCGGCGCGCTGGTCGGCCGGGATGCGGGTCGCCAGCGCGAAGCCGGTCCGCGCGTAGAGCGCGCCGACGAGCGCGACGTTCTGCTCGAGCGTCTTCCCGGCGGCGAAGATCACCTCCGGGACGCCGGTGCGGTCGCGGCGCTCGTGATCGAGCCGCGCGACGGCGGAAGGGTCCATAGAGCATAGTACCGCGAGCCGGATCACCGGCGCCTGCCGCGCCGTTGCGCAATGGGAGGGTTCCGCGACCTTTCGGGCGTCTAATCGTCTCGTATGGCAGACCGTCGTTCTTTCCTCGGCGCCGTTTCGGGCGTCGCGGCTTCCGTAATGCTCGCCGCCAAGGCGGACGCGCAAACCACCGCGCCCGTGGAGACGCCGGCGTCGTCGCCGCTCCCGTCGCCGGCGCCCTCGCCGTCGGCGAGCGCGTCGCCGAAGGCGCCGTCCGCGGCCGCCGTGGCGACCGCTGCGGCGATGCGCCGCTTCGATGCGGCCCTGAGCGACAAGGACGTCGACACGATAGCGCGGGCGATCGACGACAACCGCCGCGGCGCGGCGCGGCTCAACCCGCGCAAGGCCACCGTGCTCAAGAACGGCGACGAGCCGGTGACGCGCTTCTCGGCCGCGCCAGGTGAGCGATGACGCACGACGATCTCGCGTTTGCCGACGTCGTCGAGCTGCAGCGGCTGTTGACCAAGAAGGCGGTTTCGTCGGTCGAGCTGACCGAACTCTACCTGAAGCGGCTCGAGACGTACGGCCCCGTCTACAATGCGGTTGTCACCGTGCTGCACGACCGCGCGCGCCGCGAGGCGAAACGCGCCGACGCCGAGCGCGCGCGCGGCCGCCTGCGCGGCCCGCTGCACGGCATCCCGTACGGCGTGAAGGATCTGCTCGCGACGCCCGACGCGCCGACGACCTGGGGCGCGCAACCGTATCGCGGGCAGCGCTTCGGGTTCGACGCGACGGTCGTGAAGAAGTTGACCGACGCGGGCGCGGTGCTGCTCGCGAAGCTCGCGATGGTCGAGCTTGCCGGCGGTTTCGGCTACGGCGACGCGGACGCGTCGTTCACCGGACCCGGCCGCACGCCGTGGAACGCGCAGTATTGGAGCGGCGGATCGTCGAGCGGCTCGGGGATCGCCGTCTCCGCAGGCCTGGTCGGTTTCGCGATCGGCTCGGAGACGTCGGGCTCGATCCTCTTTCCCGCGACCGCGTGCGGGATCACGGGGCTGCGCCCGACGTACGGCCGCGTCTCGCGGCACGGCGCGATGGCGCTCTGCTGGACGCTCGACAAGCTCGGGCCGATGGCGCGCAGCGCCCGCGACACCGAGACGATCCTCGGCGTCATCGCGGGCGCCGATCCGAACGACCCGACGGCAGTCGACGCGCCGCTCGGCGCGCCGCGGCACAAGCTGCGCGTCGCGGTGCTCAAGGACGCGACGAAGCGTTCGATGCCCGAGGTGAGCGCGAACTTCCGCGCTTCGCTCAAAGCGATCGCCGCGTTCGCCGACGTCGCGGGCGAGGTCGCGCTGCCGAAGGGTCCGTGGGGTCCCGTCGTCGGAACGATCGTCGATGCCGAAGGCGCCGCCGCGTTCCGCGACCTGATCGAGTCCGGCAAGTCGCGCGAGCTGCGCAACGCCGACGACAAGCTCGGCGGCTACGTCGCCTACGCGACCCCCGCGGTCGACTACATCGACGCGCTGCGCCAGCGCGCGAAGCTCAACGCAGCGCTCGAGAAAGCGATGGAGGGCTACGACGCGATCGTCTCGCCGACGCTCTCGACGGTGACGTACCCGGTCGGCCTGAGCTTCGAGAAGGCGTACCCGAAGTATCCGGGCGGACCGTCGTTGATCTCGCCGGGAAATCTGGGCGGACTGCCGGCGATCGCGGTGCCGAACGGGATGGGCCCGAACGGGTTGCCCACGTCGCTGGCGTTCTTGGGCCGCGCCTGGGGCGAGGGCACGTTGACGATGCTAGGCTCGCGGTATCAGCGCGAGACGTCGTTCCATCGGAAGCGCCCGACTTTGGTGACGCACCTCTAAGGAAAAGAAAAGGCCCGGTGTTCGCGCACCGGGCCTGCTCTTTGCTCCCGTAATCTCGCGGCTACAACTTGATGTTGAGGGTCGCGTAGGCTTGGAACGGGTTGGCTTGGCCGCCCGTCGTCGACTGGAAGACGTTGCCGAAGTTGGGGGAATACGGGTACTGGAACCCGTTCTGGATGGTGTCGCCGGGGTTGTAGAAGTTCGAGACGAACTGCCCGCCGCCGTAGTCGCAACCGGCTTTTCCGC